>DATIKU010000048.1 GCA_035477215.1 Spirochaetota bacterium
ATACCAGGAATTCATCGACCGGTACGGCGAATCGGAGTTCGCGAACATGGCCTATTACCGCAGGGGCCACATACTGCAGTTTTATCTCAAACAGCACGATGAGGCCGTCGCCTGCTTCGAAACGCTGATCGGACGGTACCCAGACGCCATGACGCGCGCCGAGGCATACCTGGGCCTCGCGCGGACCTATCGCGCGATGGGCAGGGAAGAAAGGGCGCTAACGATCGTCCGCACTCTGGTCGAAAAATTCCCAGATTCGCTTTCCACGGAGGAAGCGAAGATTGAATTCAAGCTCTGAACCGACAACGCCTCACGAGGACCGGAAGAATGAAGAGAACGACAGCGCTGATACTCTCCGCTTTAACACTGTGCGCCGTTGCCGTGTTTACGGGTGACGGGCTTTTAGGCCAGGCCGCGCCGGTCGCCCGCGTCCACAAAATCCAGGGGAATGAAGTCATAATCTCCGGGAAAATCGGCGAGAACCTCACCATGGGAGTGCCGGTATACGTGGAGACCGAACAGGGAATCGTCGTACTCCAGGTATACTACCCGATGCAGACCATGGGCAAGTGCCGTGTAACGAAAGGCGCAATCGGATCGATCAGGCCCGGCATGGCGGTCTATCCTGGCAGAGGGCCTCAGAGGGCCGAGGCGGCGATGGGCCAGGGGGAAGTCCGGGTGATCGGCGGGATGTCGTTCGTATTCGTTCGCGGCGGCGAATTCCTTATGGGTTCGCCCGAGAGCGAGGGTAACGATCACGAACGCCCGCAGCGGCGCGTGAGCGTGGACGGCTTCGCCATCGGTCTGCACGAAGTATCGCAGGAACAGTACAAGGCGATCATGGACGAGAGCCCCAGCTACTTCATCGGCGAAATTCTTCCAGTTGAAAAAGTCACCTGGGACGAGGCGATGGAATTCTGCCGGCGCTTTGGGACCCGTTACGGGGTTAAGGCCCGGCTGCCGTACGAGGTGGAGTGGGAGTACGCCTGCCGCGCCGGCTCCAGGACGAGGTATTACTGGGGGGACGATCTGGATCTCGGCTACTGCTGGTACGAGCAGAACTCGACCGGCGAGACCCAGTCCTGCGCACGCAAGGACCCGAATGCCCTCGGCCTGTACGACATGATCGGCAACGTGTATGAATGGTGTATGGACTGGTACTCCTCGGATTATTACGCCACCGCCCCGGCGAAAAATCCCCGGGGGCCGGCCGAGGGCACGGAGCGCGTGATACGGGGCGGCGCCTGGTCGAGCGGCGCCGACGACCTGCGCTCGGCGATGCGCACCGGCGAGGCCCCGGGCAACCGGTTCAGCAACATCGGTTTCCGCGTGGTCATCGAGCAGCGCAGATAGCCGGCATCCCGGTCGTCATGCACCGCTCCACGCGCGAATTGCTCGCCGAACTCCGCGCCATCCATCGGGCGATTCGTCCCGATATAGAGCGGCAGCTCGCACGCTTCAAGGCCGTGTGGAGGGACGGCAGCGACGAGGACATCTTCTGCGAGCTGGTTTTCTGCCTTTTCACTCCGCAGTCATCCGCCCACCGCTGCTGGAACGCCGTTGAAATACTGAAGGCGAACGACCTGGTATTGCGCGGCCGGTGCGAGGAGATCAGCGAACGCATCAACATGGTGCGCTTCAGAAACAACAAGGCTATATATCTGGTAAAAGCCCGCGAACAATTCAGCAACAACGGAGAAATGAGGATCAAAAGCATCCTCGACTCACGGTCCGACGTCTTCGAGCGCAGGAATTTTCTTGCCTCAAATGTCAAGGGGATGGGCTGGAAGGAAGCGAGTCATTTCCTGCGCAACACGGGTTTCGGGGCAAATCTCGCCATCCTCGACCGTCATGTTTTGAAAAATCTTGTTTTGCTGGGCGTCATTCCCGATATCCCCGCATCGCTCACGCTCCGGCGCTACCTCTATATCGAGGAGCGGATGCGCGCCTTCGCGAAGAAAATCCGCATCCCGCTCGCACACCTCGACTTCGTATTATGGTTCAGAGAGGCGGGGGACGTGTTTAAATGAGCCGGAATGTCCGCTTTATAGAACCACATCACGCCATTCCTTTATTTTTTACACCCGTTCGCAATATTTTTGTTTACACTCGAAGCGGCGAAAGTATAATTTGGTCTGCTTTCAAAGCACGGGGCGTAGCGCAGTCCGGTTAGCGCACATGACTGGGGGTCATGGGGTCGGAGGTTCAAATCCTCTCGCCCCGAAGCTTGGGGTTCAATTTTCGTATCGCAAGGGAGAGCGCCTCTCTGATGGAGAGTGACTGTCGTATACCACAGCCGTCGTTGACCGGAAGAGAGAAATCCCGCCATGCCAGCGCCGTGCCGCGGCCTTCGAGCAGATCGTCCGACATTGTTGCGAACACAACCGCGCCATCATCTCAACGTGTCGCATTTAAGGAAACCCCCGAAGCCGGAATCCGCCCTCATGTCCGGAAATGACGGTCCGGCGGGCCTTGCCCGGCGGAAGCCCGGTCGCCGATTATTTCGGCTTGGAATGAGTATATTTTTCTTTTTGTGATAGACTGAGCTCATCGAGGGAGGCAATCGGACAAATGATTCTGGAAAACTATCTTGATAAAACGCAGGTCTTCTTTCTGAAGAACACCGAAAAGCAGATGGTCATAAAGGAGATGCTTCAGCGCCTTGAAAAGCTGGGGCGCATCGAACATTCGGACCGCTATTACGCGCAGGTGATCCACCGCGAGTCGCTCGAGAACACCGGCATCGGAGCGGGGCTCGCCATCCCGCACGCAAGGACCGATTCGGTGCACAACTTCATCTCCATACTCGGCGTTTCGACCGGGGGGATCGATTACCAGTCGTTCGACAACGCCCCGGTACGGTACGTTCTGCTCAGCATTTTCCCCACCGACATGAGCACCAAGTACCTCTACCTGGTTGGAATGATGTCACGGATATTCTCGAACGATGAAAAACGAAAGGAGCTTGACGAGGCGACGACCCCGGCCAAGGTCTACTCGAAACTCACGAAGAACTCCAGACAGTATTTCGAGAGCATTTCGCAGAAGGAGGAACCGGGCTCCGAAAGCGCCGTGAACCTCTCCAACGTTCCATCTTTCGACCTCGACCTACTCATCCGCCTCGACAGCCTTTACCGCCTCTACGACGAAGATAAAAGCATCGATTCGACCGGCAAAAAAATCGAAGGCCTGCGCAAGCTCATCGACAACCGTTCGCTCACCTATTACGAGCGCATGCGCAAGAAGTGCCAGAACCCCTTCGCCATCATCGACAAGAGCAGCTGCAGCGGTTGTCATCTCGAGATCCCGCCCATTTATCTCAAGCAGATCCGTGAATCCATGGGCATTTCGGTGTGCACGCACTGCGGAAGGTTTCTGATCATACTCTGAAGACGCGCGGCGCCCGGTAGTCCGGGCGCCTTTTATCAAGTCCTACAACAGGTTTCTGAAGCGGTAAAAAAACCACTCGAGCAGGAAGTTCCACACCGATCGCTTTCTCCAGTTTTCGAGCCGCATCTCCACGCTCTTCTTTAGGTCCGCGAAGAACACCCGCTCCATTTCGTCGCCGAACGGCTGGTCGAGGATTATGGCGTTGAGCTCGAGATTGCGCGAAAAACTCCTGCGGTCGATGTTCGACGAGCCCACGGTCGACCAGATACCGTCAATCACCGCCGTCTTGGCGTGCAGCACCGAGCGCGCATATTCGTACACACGGATGCCATGCCGCAAGTACCGCTTGAAAAGGTAGCGGCTGGCATGCTGGACGATTGCCATGTCGCTCTTCCCCGGCAAAAGCAGCCGTACGTCGACGCCGCGTTTAACCGCACGCACCAGCGCCCGGTAGATCCTCGCATCGGGGATGAAGTACGCGTTGGTGATATAAATGGACTGCTTGGCGAAATTTATGGCGGAGATATACGACTCCTGTATCGGCTTCACCTGCCTTCGCGACTTGCTGCAGAGCACCATGAGGAGCTTTTTGCCCGGTTCGTTCATATTGGGAAAATGCCGCGAGATGTCGACGACGGCACCGCCGTAGCGATACCAGTTCTCGAAGAAGAAAAACTGGACATCGCGGACCGCCGGCCCTTCTATTCTCAGATGGGTGTCGCGCCAGTTGCCTCCCTTGTACCTGCGCCCCGCGTATTCGTTGCCGATGTTCATCCCGCCCACGAACGCCGTCCGTCCGTCAACCACCAGGAGCTTGCGATGGTCGCGCATGTCGAGGTTGAAGTATTTCCTCCAGGGAATGATCGGATGAAACTCGATGACCTCGACGCCGCCCGTGCGCATGAAAGCGAACAGGGCCAAAGATGTGCCGATACAACCGACCGCGTCGTAGATTACGTTGACCTCGACGCCCTTTTTCGCCTTCTTTACGAGGAGCTCGGCGATCATCCAGCCGACCGCGTCGCTGTTGAAGATATAGGTCTCGAGATTGACGCTCCACCGTGCGGAGTTGATTGCATTCACGAATTCATCGAAGCAGGCGTCGCCCGAGGTCAGCAGCCTCACGCGGTTTCCGCCCGAAAGCCCGCCTATCCGCAGGCGCCTCATCTCGCTTAAAAAGCCAGGAAGAAAGAACCTGTTTTTAAAACGGGCGAGCGCCTCCTTCGCCTGCCTGCCGGCCTTAAGCGCCCGCGGCAGGGGGCCGTCAAGCCCGCGTTTTTCTTCCCGGGGCCGGTTGTTTCGGTTTTTATTTCGCATGGCATGGGGTTAGACGTGATCGCATGGTGCGCGGTGTGTACGCTTCAGGAGACACCGGCCGGCTCTCTGGCGGGTTTTTCGGGTTTTGACGGGCCGTCCTCAATGGGCTTGAAACTGATCGAACGGGCTTTTACCGACACCCGTATCCTCGTGCTGTCGCCAAGGCTTCCCCTCAAGAGCTCCATGGCCAGCGCGTCCTCAACCTCGCCCTGCACCACCCTGCGCAGGTAGCGGGCGCCGAATTTTTCATTGAAGCCTTTTTCGGCGAGATGGCGTTTTGCCGCGGGCGAAAAGACGAGCTCGAGGCCCCGTTCCCTGAGACGATCGTTAAGCTCGCGGAGCATGAGGTCCACTATTTTACGTATGTGCTTCTGGTCGAGCCGGTGGAAATATACGACTTCGTCGATACGGTTAAGAAACTCCGGACTGAAGAGATGCTTAAGCTCGTCGTACACCTTTTCGCGCCCGTCCTCCGCGGCCGTCCGCTCCCCGGAGAAACCCATTTTACCCATTCTCTGGAATTCGCGGTTGCCCACGTTCGAGGTCATGATTATGACCGCGTCCCTGAAGCTGATTGACGAGCCGAAACTGTCCGTAAGTTCTCCCTCTTCGAGTACTTGGAGCAGGATGTTGAACACGTCCGGGTGGGCCTTTTCGATTTCGTCGAACAGCACCACCGAATACGGTTTGCGCTTGATCTTTTCGGTAAGCTGGCCGCCGTCGTCATAGCCCACGTATCCGGGAGGCGCTCCGATGATGCGCGATACCGAATGCTTTTCCATGTATTCGGACATGTCGAGCCTGATGAGGGCGTTCTCGTCTTCGAAGAGGAACTCGGCGAGCGCCCTGGCGAGTTCCGACTTCCCAACGCCCGTGGGCCCAAGGAATATGAACGAGCCGATAGGCCTCCTTCCGCTTCGAAGCCCCGTGCGCGAGCGCCGTATGGCCTTGCTTATCACCTTTATCGGCGCGTCCTGGCCGATTATCCGCCGGTGAAGCTCCTCCTCCATTCGCAGGAGGCGCCGCGTTTCGGTCTCCTCGAGCCGTTCCACGGGAATGCCCGTCCACTGCATGACGATGTCCGCTATCTGTTCCGAATCGACAACTATCGCGTACTCGTTCGCCTTGCGCTGCCAGTCGCCGGTTTTCGCCGTCAGGACGTTCTTCTTCTCACGAATAACGTCGCGAAGCCCAGCCGCCGCCTCGTACTCCTGGGACTTCACGAGATCGTTCTTCCTGTCGTTGAGAGCGTTGATCTCGTCTTCGAGCTCCTTTATATTGGAGGGCTTGTCGCAGTTCTCGAGTCGAGCCTTGGAGCCCGCCTCGTCGATGAGGTCGATCGCCTTGTCCGGGAGGAAGCGGTCGTGAATGTACCGGCTGGCAAGGTGCACGGCCTTGCGAAGCGACTCGTCGGTAAACCTGACCATATGGTGGGTCTCGTACCGCGCCCGGAGCCCCTTTAGTATCTCGATCGTTTCGTCGACCGTCGGCTCCTTTACGATTACGGTCTGGAACCGGCGCTCGAGGGCGGCGTCTTTTTCGATATGCATTTTATACTCGTTGAGCGTCGTCGCCCCCACGCACTGGAGCTCGCCGCGCGCGAGCGCGGGCTTCAGTATGTTGGCCGCGTCGACCGCTCCCTCGGCCGCGCCGGCGCCGATGATGGTGTGCAGTTCGTCGATGAAGATGATGACGTTTTCGGCAGCGCGGATCTCCTTCATGATGCGCTTGAGGCGCTCCTCGAACTCGCCGCGGTACTTGGTGCCCGCCACCACCGCCGCGATATCGAGCGCCAGCACCCGTTTGTTCTGAAGCGGCTCGGGCACCTGCCGGGTGACGATGCGCTGGGCAAGCCCCTCCACGATGGCGGTCTTGCCGACGCCCGCCTCGCCGATGAGCACCGGGTTGTTCTTCGTCTTGCGTGAGAGTATGCGGATTACCCGGTCGACCTCCTTTGCTCGACCCACAACGGGATCGAGCCTGTCCTCCGAGGCGAGCGCGGTGAGATTCTGGGCGAACTCGTCGAGGGTCGGGGTCTTGGTTTTTTCCGGTATCTTCTCTCCGGAGACCGAAACGGACTGAATGCCGAGAATCTTTAGTATCTCGGCCCGCAGCACGCCGTATTCGATCCCCGATTTAACCAGGTCGTCGATCCCGGCGCAGGTACCGTCCTTGAAGATCGCCATCAGCAGGTGTTCGGTGCCGATGTAATTATTTTTAAGCCTGCGGGCCTCATCGCGCGCCGTTTCGATGATCTTGTTATAGCGGGAGCTTACTGGAACGTTCCCGAGAATGATGGTGGTGCCCGATTTGCGTATCGACTGTTCTATGTTTTTCCTGAGCACGTCGAAATTGACGCCGAGGCTTTTAAGTATCCGGGCGGCCACCGAATCGTCGTCTTTTAGAAGCGCAAGAAAGATGTGCTCCGGCCCCAGGGAATCGGAGTTCAGGCGCCGCCCTTCGGACTGGGCGTACACCTCGAGTACCTTCTTCGACCGTTTGGTAAAATCGTACATTCCCATTTACTCCGCCTATTTGAACCGATCGCGCAGAAAGTCGGCCCGGTAACTGTCGCAATCGAAAGCGCTTCCGAACAGCCTCCGGGCGCTCTTCTGCAGATGCGACCACTGCACGGTAACCATTAAATCATTTATCCTGTGTAAATCAATATTTTTTATGATCGATAATATCACGCCGAGCCTGATGTTTGAAAGGTGCTCCATGGCGTCGGGATAGCTCAGGATACGGGAATGCTGCAGCACGCCGTAAGAACGCCAGATCCTGTCCTCCATCTGGCGGGAATGCTGCATGAGATAGTCGTCCCGCGCCTCGTTCTCCATATCGATAACCATGGCGACAACCTCGTCCAGCTCCTCCAGGATGTCCACCTCCGATTTGCCAAGCGAAACACGGTTGGATATCTGGTACATGCAGGCGACGGTCTTGCCTCCGTCCCCCGCCGAGCCGCGCATTTCGGCCCCGTAATCGCGGACCACCCGCGTGACGTCCGCGATGGAGCGCATAAAGGTGAGCGTGGGAAGGTGCATCATGGCCGATATTCGAAGTCCCGTGCCCAGGTTGGAGGGGCACGCGGTCAGATAGCCGTAATCGTCCGAATACGCGTAGGCGGCGAGTTGATTGAGCGCGTCATCAAGCCTGTCGGCGAGCCTGAAGGTCTCCATCACCTGAAAACCCGGATTGATGACCTGAATACGGAAATGGTCCTCCTCGTTGACCATTATCACGAAATTCCTTTTTTCTCCGAGGACCACCGAACAGTTGGGGGCCGTTTCCATTTCGCCGGTGATGATGTTTCTCTCGCGCAGAAAGCGCTTTTCGTCGGGGTCCAGGCCCTCGAGCCTGAGGAGTCGTGCGCCATCATGGAGGGACATATCGGCCGCGAACCGCTCGATAACGGAGTTGATTAACCGGAGGTCGCCGTCGTCCTGCCGCCGGGGGAAGCTCACCGCGGCGAGGTTTCTCGCAAGGCGCACCCTGGTCGACAATACGACATCGCCGCTGGGCCCCTGTCCCGTCCAGAAGCCCGGTTTCTCAAAAATATCCTCGAACATCGCCGGGCCCCGCTACTGGGCGGTCTCACTGTCGCGTATCTTGTCCCGCAGCACGGCCGCCTCCTCGTACCGCTCCTCCTCGACCGCTTTGTCCAGCTTCTTCATTAAATCCGAGAGGACGTCCGTCTTTTCGGCGACATTTACGCTTTTATCGAACAGGACCCTGACGGGCGTCTTCATCTCGATATAGTTAAGCGGCATCTTTCCGACGTGGCGTTTCTCGCCGTGGTAATTAACGACAACCGGATCGAGAGTGGACCGCAGGTAACGGTAGCACTCCGGACAGCCGAGCTTGCCGGTTTTCTTGTAGTCAAGGAATGTAAAACCGCATCCGCGACAGCGATTGGGATCGACCATGCCTCCCGCCTCTTCGACATCGAGGAAGGAGAGCATATCGGGAACCGTAAGATTGAAATTGGCGAGTTTGGAGTTGAGCCCGATCTCGCGCGCGCACGATTCGCACAGGTGCACCTCGGATTTTACGTTCTTGATGATTTCCGTAAGATGCACCGTGGCTTCGTTATGTTTGCATTTTTCACAGAACATACGACCTCTTCAGCGGAAGGTTCATCCATCCGAATCACTCCGCTCTGATTAAGTGTATAATAGATCGAGTATCTTGTCTACCAAAATTATCACCTTATTTCGGGCCCCTTAACAGCCGGCCTCCCCGGATTCGTTATCAAAACAACCCGATATCCCGATTTTTATACCACCGCCATAATGGTGGTAATCCATACTTGCAGTGAATATTAAGCGGGGGGATAACCGTCGCGCATCTCAATTACGCAACAACTTTATTGACATTTTGCCATACTTTCGGCATGGTTTGCCGATACATGAACCGGTTGCATGACCCGATACGCCGGAGCCGCGCCCGGCGCAGGCCGGGGGAGGCGCCCGATATTTTTGGATTTATACCGGTTCTCGATCTCGAAAGGGGACCGGGAAGGCCGCGAAAAGGAGACGACGACATGGCAAACCTTCTTATGCGATGGTGCGTAATTACCGCGGGAATCTGTGTTGCATCGCACCTGCTCCCCGGATTTACCGTTTCCTCGGTCTCCATGATGATCATCGGGGCAGCGGTCCTCGGGCTTCTCAATGTTACGCTCAGGCCCCTGCTTCTTCTGCTTACCCTGCCGCTCAACCTGCTGACGCTCGGGCTCTTCACCCTGGTGATCAACGGTCTCATTATATACATCACCGGCGGACTGATAAAAGGATGGCATATCGGCTCTTTCTGGACGGCCCTGGGCGCTTCGCTTATTATAAGCGTCATATCGCTCGTCGCCAACGCGGTTCTGCGGTTCGACCGATAGCCCATGTTGTTTAAAAAGCGAAATACCGCCGCGCAGGCGCATTTCGTTTCGATAGGGGCCGGAGAAAACCAGGTCCCCCTTATCGCGGAGGCGGCCAGGCTCGGCTACCGGATCATCGCAGTCGACCGCAACCCCATCGCCCCGGGCGCGTCCCTGTGCAATTTGAAAATAATCGAATCCGTGGAGAACCACATCGAGATATTCCGCCACCTTCAGGAGCCGCTCATCTGCGGGGAAATCGCGGGCGTCCTCACAAAATCCTACGGCAATGCCGTCAAAACGGCATGTTACATCGCCGAACGCATCAACAAACCGCTCATACCCTTTCAGCGGATAGACGACTTCATCAATAAGAAGAAGATGAAGGCGGTGCTGGTTCGGGCCGGCATATCCACTCCGGAATTACTGGCGGTTGAACAGGGAACCTCCCGGAGGAAAATCGCCCGGCTCGGCTTTCCCCTCGTCGTCAAGCCGGTCACGGGGCACGCCAAAAAGGACGTTCGCCTGGTTGCGAACCAGCGCGAGCTCGAAGCGGCGCTGAAGGGGCGGAAATCGAAGGGAAACCGGTTTATCGTGGAACGCTTTTCTGAAGGGAGCGAGATCATCGCCGCCGGGATCGTGTTCCGCGGCACCTACCACCTGGCGTCCCTTTCGGATAAAACGCTCTCGCCCGCGCCCTACTTCGTCGACGTCATGCACTCGTCCCCCTCGCGCTTCGGGCATCTCCGCGACAGGATCACGGCTCTGGGACAGCGCATAACGGAAGAATTCGAGATTGCCGTTTCTCCGCTCATCATGGAAATCATCGTGGGCGCCGACGGCGAGCTCGGCCTGATCGAGGCGGTCCCCGAGTTCGGCGGCGAGTTCATTCCCGAGCTTCTCATCCCGGAAAGCACCGGGTACCGGTTCATACGGGAAACCATAAAAGCGGCCACAAATACCGGTTTCACGCCGCCCGCATGGCGGGCGGAAAAGGCCGTCGTGGTCCGGTACATAACCGGCAACTCCGGCAGGCTTGTTTCATTCGACCACAGGCCGCGAAGGGTGCCCGGACTGGTGGCATGGAAGATGTTCAAGCGCGAAGGGGCCGAGATCCGCGGCCTCGCCGCCACCAACCACGACCGCGTCGGGGTCGTCATTACGCGCGGGCGCACTCACCAGGCCGCGCTTGACGCCGCCGGGCGCGCCGTCGCTGCACTCAAAATCACCATAGAGGGGTGACGGACCATATGGATTCCGAACGGGCATGGGAGCGGCATTACACCAGGGACAGGTCGGTGCTCCGCTACCCGGACGAAAACCTCGTACGCATGCTCGTCCCGTTCATTAAAGACCGCAAGTCCCGTGCGCCCCGCGCACTCGATCTTGGCTGCGGTACGGGCCGGCACGTTGGCCTGCTTCTCGAGATGGGACTCGAGCGGCCGGTGGGGCTCGACACCAGCTTCAACGCGCTTTCCCTGTGCGCGGGGCTCTACGACGCCCCGTTCGTGCAGGCCGACGCGCGGGCGCTTCCGGTGAGGTCCGATTCGCTCGACATCGTGGTGGCGTGGGGTTCGCTGCACTACACCGTCAAGGGGGATCTCGCCCCGATGCTCGCCGGGGTGCTTCGCGTACTCAGAAAGGGCGGCCGGCTCTTCGGCACGCTGCGCAACACGCGCGATACTTTTTTGAAAAAAGGCCTCCATCTCGGCGGCGACGTCTGGAAAACCGGCCTCGACGATATAGAAAGCTCCACCGTTGCCTTCTACTCCGAGGATGAGCTCCGCGCGGCCCTGTCGCCGTTTTCATCCTTCCAATACGGTTTCATGGAGCGCAGTCCGCTCGGAAAACCGGATTCGGTCATATCGCACTGGTACTTCCAGGCGGAGAAATGAGCGCCCCGTTTCACGATCCATCTATATACGAGCCGCCCCTGTCGGTCTGCGCGCTGTGCGGAAGCGGCCGGATCGCGCCGCTCTATGAGATTCGGCGCTACACGCCGCCTTTCCGGATCGACCGCTGCGGCGCGTGCGGCTTCATCTTCATGAATCCTCGATTTACGGACAACATAATACGGGGTTTCTACGGCGAGGACTATTACCGGGGCTCCGCCGAGTACGCATATTACGACGAACGGGAGGCGGAGCGCTTTGCCCGCCACGTCTGGAAGGCGCGCCTGCGCGTGATCGCCCGTTACGCCCGCGGCGGCAGGTTTCTCGATGTGGGAGCCGCATTCGGCGGACTCCTAAAAGCGGCCTCGGCGCGATACGACGTCTACGGCATCGAGCCGTCGGAATATTCCGGCCATGAAGCCCGGAAGGTCTTCGGCGAACGCGTGCACATCGGCACGCTTGAGGATCATCCCTTTAAAAGCGGTTTCTTTTCGGCCATCACCATGATCGAGGTGATCGAGCACCTCGCCGACCCGACGCGCGCCCTGCGCGAGTGCCATCGCCTGCTACGGGACGGCGGCGTGCTCGTGGTGCAGACGGCCAACATGGCAGGGATACAATCCCGCCTGCAGGGCGAACGATATGCCTATTTCATGCCGGGACATCTTTCGTATTTCACCAGAAGAAACCTCACCGACCTGCTCCGGAAATCGGGGTTCGCGCGCGTCGTCGCCTATCATCCGGTTGAATTCGGGCTTCTTCCTAAATTGCTGAAGTCTCGTTTCACCTTCGAATCGGTATGGGACTACCGGCGATGGTTCCGGATCGCCTGGTACCACCTCGCCAGCAGGCTCCACTACGGCGATTTCGCCCTTACCAGTTCGATGGTGCTCTACGCTATCAAACAGCCGAAATAGTGTTGACTTTTGTAACTGAATGGCGTTCAGTTTGTCCGGCGGCCGGAGAGTATTCCGACAGGCAGTGCGGCTCCGGTCGTCATCGGGTTGTTTTTACGGGAATTGCCGCGGCCCTCACGTTATCGTCGCAGGCATTGGATGCGCGGTGGTTTACGGGTTTTTCGGCAATTCATCATCATTCGCCAAGAGGAGATACAGGTATGAAAAAATGTCTGGTTGTTTGTCTGGCGCTTTTCATGGCGCTGGCGTTCCTTCCGCTCGGCGCACAGGCCGCGAGGCTGAGCGAGGACACGCTGGCAAAAAAGAAGGAGGGCTGGTACCCGACGGGACTTCCGCTGGTAAACTTTTCCAGCGATGACGGGTTCGGCTACGGCGTGCGCGGGTATATGTATTACAATGGCTCGAAGGGCGACCCCTATTTCGACAGCACCCCGTATTTCATGCAGCTCTATGCGCAGTTCTTCGCGACGACGGGCGGCGTCTATTACCACGAACTGAACCTCGACATGCCCTACTTCATGGGGACCAAGTTCCGCATACTCTCGGCGGCCGTGCTGAACAAGGACAAGAACGCCAACTTCTTCGGCCTGGGCGCGGACAACGCCAAGCGGAACCTGTATGACGACCTTGGTAATGAATACGATAAGTATTCGGATTTCAAGGAAGATTTCCTGGACGTTGCCGGCAACGAAAAATGGCACAAATACTCCATAAGCAAGCCCAAGTTCTACTTTTATCTTTTCCGCGACATCACTGAGGAACTGAAGCTCATGGTTGGCGCCGAGTTCAAGAAGATCGAGATAAGCCCCTGGGGCGGAAAGGAATTCGATAATAATCTCCAGAACACCACCCTTCTCGAAATCTGGCAGCCGGAAGGCTACGATGGTGGCTGGACGAACTTTGGCCGTGCCGGCATCGGCTATGACACGCGCGATTTCGAACCCGATCCTAAAAAAGGTTACTATGCCGAATACTGCTTCGAAGCGGCGACGGGGATCATCGGTTCCGATTACGATTTCACCAAGCACAACGTGCAGCTCATGTATTTCCTGACGCCGTTTAATCCCCTCACCTTCGGTTTGCGGGCCGGATACACCACCTCCGCGAACGACATCCCGTTCTACGAGATGGATTACTTCGGCTTCGCGCTCAACCGCCGGCAGGGCCTCGGCGGCAACCGCACGCTGCTCGGTTACAAAAAGAGCCGCTTTGTGGGCAAGACGATGACCGTGGCCAACGCCGATGCGCGGTTCCAGTTCTGGGAAATCACCGGCGGCGGGCAGCGTTTCGCGTTCAAGCTTATCGGATTTTACGACACCGGAAACGTGTACGACGAGGCGGGCAATCCCTTCGACAGCCCGCGCTGGGCCGATTACCATCATTCCTACGGCGGCGGGCTCGCCATCGCCTGGAACCTCTCGACGATCGTCCATTTCCTCTATGGTATGAGCGAGGAAGACTCGTCCATCTCGATCGACTTCAACTACAAGTTCTAAGAGGGCTCACTGCCGATAAAAAAGAGGCGCCTTCGGGGCGCCTCTTTTTTTGCGTTCGCGATTGCCATCAAAGCTCCGCCATCGCCTTTCTGAGATACTCCACCGTATCGGTCGCCTTAAGCACCATAACGCCCGAGGCCTCGACCGCCAGATCCGCCGCGCGCCCGTGAAGATACGCGCCGATCCCCGCCGCCTCAAGCGGCCCGATTCCGCGCAACAGAAGCGATCCGACAACCCCCGCAAGCACGTCGCCGCTTCCCGCGGTGGCGAGCGCCCGGTTGCCGGTTGTGTTGATGAGCGAGCGCTTTCCGTCCGAAACGATCGTCGCGGGCCCCTTGAGGAGGGCGACCGCACCGGTGCGCGATCCAAGATGAAGCGCCGCGGCGAAGCGGTTCTTTTTAATCGAGTCGACCGGTTGGCCGAGGAGCCGCGAGGCCTCGCCGAAGTGGGGCGTTATGACGAAGGAAACGCCCTCCGGCAGGGACGTCTCTTCGAGGTAACGCGCGAGATGATAAAGCCCGTCGCCATCCACGAGCGCGAATCCGATGCCACTCTTCGGAAGCGAACCCATGACCGTCGCAAAGACGGCCTGCGACTCGTCAGTGCGCCCCATTCCCGGACCGATGACGAGCGCGTCGTAGCGCCGCTCCCCGTCAAGAAAGGCCCGAACTCCTGCTTCGGCCGCCCCGGGGCCCCCCGAAACGGGGAATGACCGTGTCATAAGCTCGGGGATCTTTCCCGCTATGACCGCGCGCGCCGTTTCGGTGGTGAGGAGCGTCGCGAGTCCGACGCCCGCCTCGAAGGCCGCCATCGCGCTCATCATGATGGCGCCTTCCATGCAGTCGAAACCGCCGACAAGCAGCAGGTGGCCCGCGTCGCCCTTATACGAATCGGCGTAATGTTCAACGGCGAGCCGCGCACGCGCATAGTCCGCGTCGAGCAGGTCGGTGGTAAGATCGTCGCTCTCAAGGAGACTGCGGGGAAATCCGATATCGGCCACATGGACCTCGCCCGTGTATTCGCGGCCGGGCCATGTTACAAGCGAGATCTTGGGCAGGCCGATCGTGACGGTATACGCGGCGCGAACGACGGGCCCCTCCGGGCCGCCGCCGCCCGATGGCAGGCCGCTTGGCATGTCCACGGAGAGTACCGTTCTCTCCGAGGCGTTGACGGCGTCGATGATCTCCGCCGTCGCCGCGCGCACCGGGCCTTCAAAGCCCGTTCCGAGCAGGGCGTCGATTATGAGGTCGTACCGGCCGAAATCGATGCGCCCAACGGTGTCCGGCCCGGCAATCTCGGTTATCGGAAGGCCGCCGTTCACGCACGCGTGCAGAAACACCGCCGACAGCGGCGTCACTCCCTCCTTCGCTCCCGCGAGAAAGATCTCGACCGGGATGCCGCGCCCGGCGAGATGAAAAGCGGCGACGAAACCGTCTCCGCCGTTATTGCCGCTTCCGCAAAAAACGGCGACGGCGCCTTCCCCGCGGTAAACCGATTCGGCGAACTCCGCGACCGCCTTCCCCGCCCCGGCCATAAGCGTCTCGCCGGGGATCCCCATCACGTCGATCGTCTCGGCGTCGATTCGGCGCATTTCTTCGGCGGTCACCGCTTTCATCTATTTCCACTCCATCACTTCGACGTCTTTCCTGCTTACGTGAGCGCTGTAGAGCTGGCCGTTCTCGTCGGCGAAGATGTCCTCATAGAATTTATTGTCTTTCATCTGGACCAGCACGTTGTTGATGACGTTGCCGTCGAGGTTCAGGATGGCGAACTTAATTTTAGCGCCCTCGACGTTCCATAAAAGCAGGTGCTTGTCATCGACGAGGTTGAAGAGCTCATTTTTAGGGTCCGGAATGGTGATTGTGCTGCGTTCTTCCTTTCGACCCCTTTCGACCGAATAATTGTAGATCTTTCTGTATTTGAAACGCGACCCGTGGTAATAGGCGACCGAAACGAGGAAGTCCTCGCCGCTCGAGAACGTCTTGATGCCCTCGATCCGACCCGTGTACGTTTCGCCCTTCTCGGTTTCCCTGAAGTCCTGGGCCCCGAGGTTTATATAGAAGTTCCTCTTGCGGTTGTCGAAGCGGTACACGCTCCAGGTATCGAACGATCTCGACACGACGAAAAGCCTGTCGTGCCGGTCGATCTGAATATCCTCTATGTAATAAAACGGAATATCCGGGCTCCCCTTCTGGCCGATGGTATGCATTAGGCCGCCCGATTTGTCGAATACGAGTATATAGCTTGGCGAAAAGTCGATTTCTTCGCCGCGCTCCGATCGCATGGCGCCGCCCGAGGGCATGAGGCGGTTCTGCACGTAGATTGACCCGCGCGAATCGACCGCCATCACGCCGATGACGCTGAAGTTGAACGACGACTGCTTTACGTCGCCGGCGTCCTCGCGCGACACCCTGGGGCCGATCACCAGGAGCGGGTCCCCGCCGCGGTCGAGCACCTGCAGCCGTTTGAGCATGTTGTCGGCGGTATAGATTTTGCCGTCGAACACGCGCACGGTGAAGGACTGGTTGAACACCCCGCTTTCGTTGAAATCCATCATAACGCCGCCCGGGGCGCCGGCATTCGGTATCGAACAGAGTTTTTTGCCCTTGAGGGCGCTCACCTTCCACTGCCCGCAGGAAACAGGGCCGATTAAAAGGGCCGTGACGATCGCCATGGATATCGCTTTTTTCATAAAACCTCGCAGTACACGGGACGGCTGTCCATCTGTACACTGCATAGTAAAGGCCCGGCTATAATTCAAGAGAAAAACTCCCGCATGCCCGGTCCCATCCTCCCCCGATGCCATACCGCGCAATCCGGGAGAGGAAGGCACCCGCGGCGGACCGTGCGGGGCGAATAAAAAATATTTTGCGTTGCAAAATAATTGAATTTTGATTGCATTGATATGGACAAAGCCCAATCTGCGTTCATATACACGACAGAGTTGATTCGGACCCTGAAACGTCACGCCCGCCCGGTTGCGATCGGTAGGGGCGGACGACGCCTTTCCCGGTTGCGAAACCGGCCTATTATCGAATGCGAGGAGAATCAAATGGATTTCATGCTATCAGACGAGCAGCAGATGGTTAAAGACATGTGCCGCAAGTTCGCCGATAACGAGCTTGCGCCCAAAGCGGCCGAGTATGACAGGACGCACGAGTTCCCGTGGGAGCCGGTTAAAAAACTCGGCGAGATGGGAATGCTCGGCGTGGTCTACCCCGAGGAATACAACGGCGCGGGCATGGATTACGTCTGTTACGCAATCGCCGTCGAGGAGATCTCGCGGGGATGCGCCTCCAACGGAGTAATCGTTTCCGCGCACAACTCCCTGTGCCTTTCGCCCATATACTATTACGGCACCGAAGAGCAGAAGAAAAAATACCTTCCAAAACTCACCACCGGCGAATGGATCGGATGTTTCGGCATAACCGAACCCGCCGCGGGTTCCGACGCCGCCGGCACCAAGACCACTGCCGAGCTTAAAAACGGCAAATGGGTGCTCAACGGCACCAAGAACTTCATAACCAACGGCGGCGTCGCGCATATCGCGGTCGTGATGGCCATCACCGAGAAGGGAGTGGGCCACAAGGGCCTCTCGATGTTCATCATAGAGAAGGGAACGCCCGGCTTCTCGGTCGGCAAGGTGGAGGACAAGCTGGGCATCTGCGCGTCGTCCACGACCGAGCTCGTCTTCGATAACTGTGAGATCCCCGAGGCGAACATCCTCGGCAAAAAGGGAGAGGGCTTCGCCGTCGCGATGCATACGCTCGACGGTGGCCGGGTCGGCATCGCCGCCCAGGCCGTCGGTATCGCCCAGGCGGCGCTCGACGCGGCCGCGAAGTACGCCAAGGAGCGCGTGCAGTTCAACCAGCCGATCGCCAAGCTCCAGGCGATCCAGTGGATGATCGCCGACATGGCCACCGATATCGACGCGTCGCGGCTGCTCACCTATCGGGCGGCGCAGCTCATCGGCACCGGAGACCGCAGAAAGTATTCCCGTTACGCGGCGATGGCGAAGCTCTTCGCCTCCGAGGCTTCGCACCGCGTCACCCACAAGGCCATACAGGTGTTCGGCGGCTACGGCTATATAAAGGAATATCCCGTCGAGCGCCATTACCGCGACGCGCGCATCACCGAACTGTACGAGGGCACCTCGGAGATCCAGCGCCTCGTCATTTCATCGAACGTACTGAACGATTACTGAGACACGCGGTCTCCCCGCCCTGCGGCGGGGAGACCGCTTTAAAATTTTATTGATTTTATCGCATCCCGCCCCATTCATCGATCACATCGCGTGTGCGGCGCGTCTGACGTGTTGCATAATCGGATTTTCGGGCGCCCCCGCCGAAGGCGATGGGACTTTACGACAATCCATGGATGTGCTAAAGATCTATCAATTACCATACTGTGGAGAACAAAATGGAAATCCTCACAGGCGGACTCGAAAACGTTCCCGGCTACGTTTTTTCAGCGGTTGAGTGCGGCATCAAGTACCCGAACAGGCTCGATCTCTCGCTGATCGCCGCCCTGAACCCGTGCCATGCCGCCGGAGTATTCACTACCAACCGCGTGTTCGCCGCCCCGGTGCGGCTATGCCGCGAGCGGACCGGCCTGCCCGTACGCGGGATACTGATCAACGCAACCAACGCCAACGCCTGTACGGGCGATGAAGGATACGCCAACGCCCGCAATCTTGCACGGGAGACGGCGCGCCTGCTCGGCGCGCCCGAAGATTCGATCCTGATGGCGTCCACCGGCGTCATCGGCGTGCAGCTTCCGGCCGAAAAAATGCATATGAACCTGCCCAAACTTGTGGAGTCCGCGTCGCCTTCGAAGGGAGGGATGGTCGCGAAAGCGATCATGACTACCGACACCTTCGCCAAGGAATATGCCGTGCGCTTCGACTGCGAGGGGGCCGTGTACACCATTGCCGGCACGGCGAAGGGCGTGGGAATGATGGCCCCCAACATGGCCACCCTGCTCGCCTTTCTGCTCACCGACATGCCGCTGGCAAAAACCGATCTCGACGCGGCATTCCGACGCTGTATCGCGAAAAGCCTTAACGCCATCACCATCGACGGGGACATGTCCACCAACGATACCGCCATACTACTCTGCCCGGTCTCAGATTCGCCCCGCACATCCACGACCGGCGTCGCGTCGTTCGAGGAGGCGCTTCTATCCGTGTTGAAAAAGCTTGCCGAGCTCCTGGTACGCGACGGCGAGGGGGCGACCAAGTTCGTGCGGGTAATCGTAAAGCGCGCCGCCGACGATGCCGACGCCCGTCTGGCCGCCAGGGCGGTCGCCCAGTCGCTCCTGGTGAAGACAGCGCTTTTCGGCAACGACCCCAACTGGGGGCGTATCGCCTGCGCGGCCGGCTACTCGGGCGCGCAGATCGACGAGTCGAGGCTTTCGATTCTGATCGACGACGCCATGCTGCTCTGCAATGGAACGCCGGTCAACTTCGTGCGCGCCGAGCTCCAAACGCGGCTCGCGAAGAAGGACCTCGTCATAACGGTCGACCTCGGCATGGGCGATGCCACGGCGGAATACCTGACCACTGACCTGTCGTACGATTATGTGAAGATAAACGCCGAATACACGACATGAACCGTATTTCATTCTTGACGAAATGAGCTTTCTGGACGACAATAACGGCATACAGGAGTCGGGAAACAGGCCATGGCTATCACATCGCGATTCAGGCGCGGGATTCTACGCCCGCCAGGCGGCGTTGCGGTTATCGCCGCCATTGCGCTCTGTTTCATCTCCGTCCTGACGGCAATGCCGGCGGCGGCCGAGACCAAGGCCCCGGCATATCCCGAGGGGAAGGTAATACTGTATAATTTCCAGAATACAGGCAAGGCCGGCGAGTACGGTTATTACTCGTATATCATCCCCGATTCGATCACGACCGAGCTCAAGCGGTCGAAGAAGTACGAGGTGCGGTCCTTCCCCGTTATTTTCGAATATGTGGAACCTTCAGCGCCCGAGGAGGTGAGAACAAACCGTATCCGCCTCCTCGCCGACCGGGGAAAGGAATTCAACGTGGACTTCGTCGTGACCGGCTCCTACTATGTGGAAAACCGGACGATCTTCATAAAGACGCAGATCTTCGACGTCCATGAGCAGAAGATCATGGATATCCACGAGACGAGCGAGGAATTGGGCGCGATGCTCCTTGTGATCATCGACCGGCTGTCGGAGAAGATCAACACCGAGCTTCAGAAGGGTGTGGCGGTCAAGGCGGCCAGGACGGCCTCCTCTCCGTACGCTCCCTTCTACAACGCCTTCAACGGGTTCAGCTTCGGCGCCTCAACCGGGATTGTCAACATACACGGCCCGTGGGGTGACATTTACGACAAGACCACGTCGGCCTCCCTCTACATCGGCTATGATCTGGCCACATCCGGTTCGGCCAAGAGCGTTCCCGTGCTTCGCGATATGGCGGTCTCGCTGCAATACGATTACATGTCGGCCGACACCCGGGACAGCAACGAACCGACACGATCGATTTTCACCCTTCGGTCCTTTTACCTTAACGGAACGTACCTGTACCGCATGGAAAGCTTTTTCGCCCTCACCGCGGGAGCGGGAGCGGGCCTGGCCATCTCGCTTGTTGAAATCCCCGGCGCGGATGTAAACGGCCCGGCGGAAATACTCGACTCGCGCAGGTCTTACGACCCCTGCCTTAACCTTTCGGTGGGTGCGCGGTTCATTTTCTCGCGAATCGAGTTTGGCGCGGGACTGGCCTACCATCGCATTTTCTTCGCCGACCGGGGCATGGATTACACGCTGATTTATTTCAGCTTCGGCTACCTGCTGTAGCCGTCACCTGCCTGTTTTTTAATTGACATTAAGAAAGAATGTCCGACTCTGATATACACGATCGGGGTTTTGTCCCCGACGTTTTTATTTTATGCCGTCTCAGGATAACATTATGACTTCGAAAAGGCTCAGGGAAATAATGGAGAGCGACCACAAGCACCTCTTTCAGAATTACGGTGAACGTCTTCCGGTCTGTTTTACGGAAGGAGAAGGCTCGCTCCTCTTCGACCAGGACGGCAGGCGCTATATCGATTTTTTCGCCGGCATAGCGGTAAGCACCCTCGGCCACGCGCACCCGGGGTTCGTAAAAAGGCTGCAGGCCCAGCTCGAACGGCCGATTCACTCGTCCAACTGGTTTTTCAACAGGGAACAGGCCGCCGCGGGCAAACTGGTGGGAGAGCTCTCCTTCCCGGGAAAGACCCTCTTCGTCAACAGCGGGACCGAGGCGAACGAGGCCGCGCTCAAGCTCGCGCGCGCCCACGGACAGTCGATCTCGCCCGAAAGGTACGAGATCCTTTCCTTCGAGGGCTCGTTTCATGGCCGCACCTTCGGCGGAATGTCCGCCACGGCGCAGGAAAAAATACGCAAGGGATTCGGCCCCCTGGTTCCGGGCTTCACCTATCTGCCCTTTAACGACCTTTCGGCCGCCGAGCGCGAGATCGAGCGCAACGGTCGCGTGTGCGCGGTCATCACCGAACTCATCCAGGGCGAGGGCGGCATTCGTATAGCGGACAGGGATTTCATCAAAAATCTCGCCGCGATGTGCGCAAAGCGCAATATCCTCGTCATCATCGACGAGGTGCAGACCGGTGTCGGGCGGACCGGTCGCGCCTTCGCGTACCAGCACTACGGCATCGAGCCCGATATCATCACCCTGGCCAAGGGCCTGGGCGGCGGCGTGCCGGTCGGAGCGCTCCACGCGCGCAAAGAGCTGGCCCCGCTTTTCGGCAAGGGCGTCCACGGCACCACGTTCGGAGGCAACCACCTGGCGTGCGCCGCGGTCGAATTCGTATTGAAAGAGATTAAAAAGCCGGCGCTCGCCAAAAACGTCTCCACCGTCTCGATCTTCATATTTGAGCGGTTGCGAGCCATGAAGGCGAAGTATCCCCAGATCAACGAAGTACGGGGCATGGGCCTGCATATCGGCATCGAGCTTTCCGTACCGGGGATGAACATCGTCAAAAAAGCGCTCTCGTCGGGCCTCATCATCAACTGCACGGCGGACAAGGTGATCCGGATAATGCCCCCGCTCACCATTTCCATGAAGACCGTTAGGGAAGGCATGAAAATCCTCGAAACAATTTTAGCGCGCGAGGCCAAAGCGTGAAAATCCCGAAACTCGCATCAAAGGACCTGGTCTGCCTCACCGATCTCTCTGTACGTGAAATGCTGAGCATCTTCGATCTTTCGTCACGACTGAAAAAGGACCTCGCGGCGGGAAAACGCACGCCGGTGCTTGAAGGAAAGACCCTGGCGATGATCTTTGAAAAGAATTCCACCCGCACGCGCGTCTCGTTCGAGGCCGGGATGTTTCAGCTCGGCGGCTGTGCCCTTTTCCTGAGCAAGGACGACATTCAGCTCGGCCGCGGCGAGACCGTCGCGGACACGGCGCGTGTTCTGTCGCGCTATGTCGACGGCATCATGATACGGACCGACCTGCATTCCAAGGTTATGGAACTCGCTAAAACCGCGACCGTTCCGGTCATAAACGGCCTGAGCGACCTCTTCCACCCGTGTCAGGCGCTGGCGGATTTCTTTACCATTTACGAACGCGAAAAGAAACTGGAAAAGGTCAGGCTCGCCTACGTCGGAGACGGAAACAATATGGTCCATTCGCTCCTCATCGGCGCGGCCATGCTTGGCATGGACATCGCGGTCGCGTGCCCTAAAGGGTATCAGCCCGACAGCCATGTAAGCGCCCTGGCCTTCCAGATTTCGTCGCGGACCGGCTCCAAGGTAACGGTGACGACCGACATCAATCTCGCCGTGGAAGGGGCCCACTACCTCTACACGGACGTGTGGACCAGCATGGGAATGGAAAAGGAGGCGAATCGGCGCAGAAAGGCCTTCGCTGATTTTAAAATCACCCGGAAGGTCTTGCGGAAGTGCGCCGACCGGTGCGCGGTGATGCACTGCCTGCCCGCCCATCGCGGGGAGGAGATCGATGACGACGTCATCGATTCCGACTGCTCGATCGTCTTCGACCAGGCCGAGAACAGGCTCCACGTGCAGAAGGCGCTGCTCTGCGCGTTGATGCAGTGACAACACCGCATAACCGGACAAGAAAACGGCGGGAGCGCCCGCGGGCGGCCCGGGCCATATACGGAGGGAGAACGCCATGAACGTCAGAAAAGTAGTGCTTGCATACTCGGGGGGACTCGACACCTCCGTAATCGTGCGCTGGCTCATTGAAACCTACGGCTGCGAGGTGGTCTGTTTCGCCGCGGACGTTGGGCAGGAGGAAGAACTCGACGGCCTTGAGGAAAAGGCCGTCAAAACCGGCGCCAGCAAATGCTACATAGAGGACCTGCGCGAGGAATTCGTGCGCGATTACGTCTTCCGCGCCATCCGCGCGAACGCAATATACGAAAACCGATACCTGCTGGGCACCTCGCTCGCGCGGCCCATAATCGCGCAGAAGCAGGTAGAGATCGCCCTTAAAGAGGGAGCCGACGCCATCTGCCACGGCGCCACCGGCAAGGGCAACGACCAGGTGCGCTTCGAGCTGACCTTCAAAGCGCTGGCACCCGAGCTTTCCATCATCGCTCCGTGGAGAATATGGGACCTGCATTCACGCTCCCTGCTTTTCGACTACGCCGAGAAGCACGGCATTCCCGTTCCGGTGAGCAAGGACAAACCATACAGCATGGACCGCAACATCATGCACATCTCGTACGAGGGCGGCATTCTGGAAGATCCCTACAGGGAGCCCGATGAAAGCATGTTCATCCTGACGAAATCGCCCGAGAAGGCCCCGGACAAGCCGACCTACCTGGAAATTGACTTCGAGCGCGGGATACCGGTCGCGATCAACGGCGAGCGGCCCGGCGCGGTTGAGCTCATGCGCCGGCTCAATAAGATCGCGGGCGAAAACGGCGTGGGCCGCATTGACATCGTCGAAAACCGGCTCGTCGGCATAAAATCTCGCGGTGTCTACGAGACCCCGGCCGGCACGGTGCTGCACATGGCGCACCGCGACCTTGAATCGATCACGCTCGACCGCGACACCCAGCACCTGAAAGATGAGCTGTCGCTGGAATACGCCCGTTTGATTTATTACGGACTCTGGTTCGCCCGCAAGCGCGAATCGCTCGACGCGTTCATCGAGGAGACGCAGAAAAACGTAACCGGCACGGTGCGCCTCAAGCTCTACAAGGGAAGCTGCATGGCCGTCGGCAGGAAGTCAGCCGTAACGCTCTACGAACCCGACATCGCCAGCTTCGACCACAGCGCGCTCTACGACCAGCGCGACGCGACCGGCTTTCTAAATATCTACGGACTGCCGCTTAAAGTTGAAGCGCTGCTTTCGAAAAAGCAGGGCCGTGGAAGATGATTTTTTAAGACGGCTCGAAGCGGGCTACTTCGCGCGTTGCGGCGACAGCGCACTGCGCGCGGCGGCCTGGAGCGGGCTTTGCCGACGCTACCCTCCATCCATCGAGGACTGCGCCTTCACCGAAAAAACTCCGCCCTCCACCATTTTCGCGCGCGACGCGGGCGACCTGGGTATCGCCATCCTCTGGATCGTCCAGGCCGCGCTGGTGCGCCCCATCGCCGCCGAAACCGGTTTAACCGAAAACCATGCACCTGCCCCGGCGTCGATTGGTGCGCTCGCCCATTCCGAGAACCCGGCACACCCCATGCGCGCGCTGATCGAAGGGCGTTCGCTCCGCCTTTCGGGTGAGAAAAAATACATTACCGGGGGGCTGGACGCTGATTTTCTCCTCGTCACCGCGCTCGACGAAAGCGGTGAGACACGGCGCATCTTTCACCTGCCGGCGGGCCTTCTGCCGGCCGGCGCGCTCGTGGAGCTCGAACTGGGGATGCTGCGAACCACGAGTCACGCGCGGCTTTCACTAACGGATTTCACCCTTGATGAGGCCTTCCCGCTTCCGGCCGACGGCCGTGCGGTGAATCGGGCGATCAAGCGCTGGGGGATGGTGGAGCGCGCCCTCATCCTCGAGGCGTATATCGGGCTGTGCATATACCTGGTACGGCGGCCTGATATCTCAGGCATCATGGGACCGGCCACCGCGGAACGCCTCGGGAGGCTCCTCGATGAGCAGGCCAAGTCGCGCCGCGCCCAGGTCGATGCCGCCATGAGCGGTGAACGGATAGACCCCCGTGGCGTCGACATCGTCGAAGTCGCCAGGGCGGCGAAGCACGCAGCCGAAAGGGCCGGGGCCGCCAACCTCCCGGCCACGGAGCTTGCGCGTATTGACGACCTGAAACTGGCCCGACTGTTCGCGCCCCGTCCTGAAGACCGATAAATATGGCTCCTTCTCCGGTAAATTACTTGCATTTGAAACCCCGTTTCACCTACTGGAAACGACGCGTTTTAAAATTCACTGTTTGACACCGGACGACTGGCCATGTTCAAGGACGTTGAATCGACAATAAAGGCGCTCGAAAGCCAGCAGTACATCTGCTCGAAAGAGATCGCAACCACAGTTTTTCTCGCAATGAAGATGGAAAAGCCCGTACTGGTCGAGGGGCCCGCCGGCGTGGGTAAAACCGAGCTTGGCAAATGCGTGGCATTGGCGCTCGGCATGGACCTCCTCCGGCTCCAGTGCTACGAGGGACTTGACGAGGCAAAGGCGCTCTACGAGTGGGAATACGCGAAACAGCTCCTCTACACCCAGATACTCAAGGACAAACTCTCGGCGCTCCTGGAGGGGGAAAAGACGCTTTCGGACGCGGTCGAGAGGCTCACCACGGAAGAGGACGTATTCTTTTCCGAGAAGTTTCTCATCCCCCGCCCCATACTGAAATCGATCACCGCGAAAAGGCCCACACTGCTGCTCATCGACGAGATCGACAAGTCCGATTCGGAATTCGAGGCGTTTTTGCTCGAGGTGCTTTCCGACTTTCAGGTGTCCATTCCCGAAATCGGCACAATCAGGGCCGAGCGCAAACCCTTCGTGCTTCTCACGTCCAACAACGCGCGCGAGATGTCCGACGCGCTCAAGCGCCGCTGCCTGCACCTGTATATCAATTTCCCGTCACAGAAGCAGGAGGAAAGGATCGTCACGATAAAGGTGCCGGAGTGCGGCGAAAGCCTGATAGGCGAGCTCGTTGCCGCCGTGCACCGGATAAGGGAGCTGCCACTCAAAAAAGAGCCCAGTATCAGCGAGACCCTGGACTGGGCCAAAGCTCTGACTCTCCTCGGCTGCGACGTGTTGCGCCGCGACCTCGCCGTCGATACGCTCAACTTCCTTTTAAAATACGAAAAAGACATCGAGCTGGTAAAAAAGCACTCAGGCGAGGTGTTCGTGCAGTAAGCGACTTCCGCGGGCGAGGCGGGAAGTCATGGTACGACGATCAAGCGTTATGCCCTATGCCACCGAAGAACAGCGACGCGGAACGCAAAAGATCCTCGAGTTCGTCAGGATACTTAAAGATGCGGACGTGCGGGTCTCTCCGTCTGAGGCGATCGACGCGTTCGGCGCACTCGGCCACGTCGACTTCACCGACAGGGCCCTTTTTAAACAGGCACTCGCGACCACCCTCGTCAAGGACTACACCGATATTCCAATTTTCGAACGCTGTTTCAGCGAATTCTTCGACAGGCGGCCGGCTGACGAGATGGACAGTCCGCCGAAAGTCCTCCGAGACACCGGTGCGGACGAAAACGGCCCCTCCTCCGAAAACCTCCGCGAGGCTGAGGACGCGATAGACGCTTTTCTCGAAAGCCTGCCCGAGGAAACCCTGGCAACGCGCTCCATGCGTGACATTGTGAACATCATTCTTGACGATGAATCGCTCGCGTCCTCGTCCGGAGCGCTCGGCATGATGATCATGAACGCGCGCACGCGCCGGGGGCGGTCCGAAAGCGCCGGGGATGAGGAGGAAGACGATGCCACGACCAGGTTCATCATCGGCCGCGTTCGCCGAAGGATAAGGGAAAGGTACATCGGAAAGTCCATACGCAGGCGCGAGGAATATCTTCTCAATAAATATATTTATCAGTTGAAGCCCGCCGAGGTCCAGGAGATGAGGGAACTCGTCAAACGATTCGGCCAGAAACTTAAAAACAGGATATCCCTGCGCAAGAAACGCGTAAAGCACGGCGGGCTCGACGTCAAGCGGACGTTCCGAAGCAACCTGGCCCATGGCGGAATCCCCTTCAGGCTTTTTTACCGCGACAAGAAGATCGACCGGCCCCAACTCGTGGTGCTGTGCGATATCTCGAGCTCGGTAAACCAGTACTCACGCTTCATGCTGCTCCTCACCTACACGCTGCAGGGGCTGTTCTCGAAAGTCCGAACTTTCGCCTTTATCAGCAACATGGTGGAAATAACGCCGCTCTTCATGGAAATGGACCCCGAGCGCGCGCTCAACTCGATCTTCACCGACACCGACTTCACCTACGGCTTCGGAAGCAACTATGGCAGGTGTTTCGACCAGTTCGTCGAAGGCTACAGCGAATCGCTGGGGAGAAAGACCACGGTGCTGGTGCTCGGCGACGCGCGGAACAATAACCAGGACCCGGGGATCGACTCGTTCATGCGAATAAAGGAGTCCTCGCGCAACATCTTCTGGCTCAACCCGGACAGGCGCCACCTCTGGGACTGGAGCGACAGTATCGCGGGCCTTTACGCCGCGCACTGTGCCGAGATGAAAGAAGTGAATAATTTTCTGGACTTATCTGAATTCATCGATAAGCTCTTCAAGTGATATGAAACCCAGGATACAGGCGAGCCTTAGCATAAAACTGATCTTCAGCCTCGTTTCGGTGGTGCTCATCATCGGCTCCGCCTCCATTACCATCGGCCTGCGAATCATCAACAACAACATCGTGGGACAGGCCTACGAGCAGGTCCAGAACGACCTCAAGACCGCGCATTACATTTACGAAGACAAGATTCAAATAATCAATCTCTTCATGCGCCACCTTTCGCTGCTCGCCTACCTCCACGACGCCGTAGAGTATAACGACAGGAGGCTTCTCGTCAACAAGCTCCAGGAGGTCAAGCGGGAGCTCGGTCTCGACATCCTTAACATAGTCGATCCCGCCGGCAGGGTGATCGTCAGGGCGGGCAATCCGGCCAGGACGGGCGACAGTGTTTCGGACGACAAGTATGTCAGTTACGTCCGGACCAACCTCAAATCCTGTTATGGTTCGGACATCATTTCCCGCGAACACCTGGTCCGGGAAGGCGGGGACCTCGCCAACAGGGCGTTCATCGAATTCATTCCCACGCCCATGGCTCGAAAAACCGATGCCACCTATGAGGACAGGGGGCTCGTCCTCAAGGCCGCCTCGCCCATGATCCGCGACGGCAGGCTTATCGGAATCATCTACGGAGCGCGCCTGATCAACCGTAACTACGACATGGTCGACCAGATCAAGAGCCTCGTTTTTAAGGAAAAGAAATACCATGGGTTTGAATACGGCACGGCGACGATTTTCCTCGATGACCTCCGCATTTCGACAAATGTCCTCAGGGAGGACGGGGTGCGCGCCATCGGCACGCGCATTTCCGAGGAAGTCTACAAGAAGGTGTTCGAGCGCGGGAATCTGTGGCTCGACAAGGCCTTCGTGGTCAACACCTGGTATATTTCCGCCTACAGCCCCATTTACGACCTGCACCGCAAGGTGATCGGCATACTCTACGTCGGCATCATAGAAAAAAAGTTCAACGACATCAAGAGGGAAACCACCGTTCTTTTCCTTGCCATCATCATCGTGACCCTCATAATCGCCGTCGGGCTTTCGATCTATCTCATCCAGAATTTCCTGCACCCCGTCAACAATCTGGTCAACGCGTCGAAGGAGATCGCCGATGGCAACTACAATATTCAGATCCCTGTCGACTCCAGGGACGAGTTGGGCTATCTCTGCAAGACCTTCAATTCCATGGTCTCCGCCATCGTCGAGCGGGACAATCTCCTCAAGGAGGATACGCAGAACCAGATAGTACAGTCGGAAAAGCTGGCCTCGCTGGGGAAGCTCGCCGCGGGCATCGCCCACGAGATCAACAATCCCCTTACCGGAGTGCTCACCTACAGCTCCATCCTGCTCGAGGATCTCAAGGACACCGAGCATAAAGACGACCTCGAGGTGATCGTCAACGAGACTCTGCGCTGCCGCAAGATCGTCCGCGAGATCCTCAACTTCGCCAGGGAAACGCGAATCGAGAAGGAGCGCTCGAACATAAACAAGGTCATCAACGAAACGCTTTCGCTGCTCGAAAAGCACGTCAACTTCCAGAACATCAGCATCGTCAAGGACTTCGACTCCGCCGTGCCCGACATGGAGGTCGATATCAACCAGATTAAATCGGTCGTCAACAATCTGTCCCTCAACGCCTCGGATGCGATGCCGGAGGGCGGCACGCTTACCATCCGAACAGGCTTCGATTCCATACAGAACGCCGTGATCGTCGAGTTCATCGACACGGGGCATGGCATCAGCGAGGAGAACATAGGCAGGATATTCGATCCCTTTTTTACGACCAAGCAGACCGGAAAGGGCACCGGACTGGGTCTTGCCGTCACCTATAGCGTCATCAAACGACATAACGGCTCCATCACCGTAAAAAGCTCGACGGGAGAGGGGACTACATTTACCATTGTTTTACCCGTGGCGCAGGGCGGGTCCCAGTGAGACCAGGCGCGTAACCGCCGATGGCGGGCATTTCCACAATAAGTGCTTGAAATTCATCGCACCGTGTCGCAGTTTATTCCCGGACTCGGTGTGCCGTCTTCCCCGGCGGCGGGGAACCATAAAACGGCTGCCTGAGGCGGGCGTTCGGGCGCGATGATTCCGTATCCGGAAAAGGGCATAAAATGGCCATGATAAAGATTCTTATCATTGATGATGAAGAAGTGGTTCTCAAGAGTTCTTTGCGAATTCTCAAGAACGAAGACTACGAGATCGACACGGCCCCGGCCGGCATCGAGGGTCTCGAGATGGCGAAGAGCAAAAAATACGATATCGTCATCACCGACCTCATGATGCCCAAACTCGGCGGAATGGAAATACTCAAAACCCTCCAGAAGGAACAGCCCGATGTTACCGTCATCATCTTCACCGGATACGCCACGGTGGAAACGGCCCGCGAGGCCCTGAAAAACGGCGCCTTCGACTATATTCCGAAGCCCTTTACTCCCGACGAATTGAGGGAAATCGTTAAAAACGCGATCGCCTCGCGTCAGGACAGCTCGCATACGCGGATGCTTGACCTCATGTCCATCGTGTCGCACGAATTGAAAAGCCCCATAAGCGTGGTGCACACCACCGCCGAGACGCTCTACAAGGGCTACTTCGGCAAGCTTGACCCCAGCCAGGAAAAGACGATCGAGACCATCTTGCGCAACTGCCAGTACCTCGAAGACATCATCCGCAACTACCTCGACCTTTCAAAGATGGAACTTAACAACATAGAGGCCTTCACCCAGCCGATCGACCTGGCGGAGGAGGTCGTGAAGCCGGTTGTGGAACTGCCCGAACACGTCGCAAACATGAAAAAGATGCCCATTACCACCGACCTCAAGGTAAGGCCCGTAATCAACGGCGATCCGAATTTACTGAAGATACTGGTCACCAATCTTGTCAACAACGCCATTAAATACGGCAAACCCGAAACCGAGATCAAGCTGACGCTCGAGGAGAAAGGTGGCGCCATAGCGCTTTCCGTCTTCAACGAGGGCGTTGGAATATCCCGAGAAGACATAGAGGCAAGGCTGTTTCAGCGCTTCTCCCGACTCAAACAAAAGGGAACCGAAGGTGTAAAGGGAACGGGCCTGGGGCTTTATATATGCAAAACCATAGCGGAAAAGCACAATGGCACCATAGCCGTTGAATCGGAACAGGGGAGCTGGGCGAAATTCACCGTGACCCTTCCCGTCTTTAAAAAAGAATAGCCGGTGGATTTTTGTTCTTTACATGACCCCGCACGGGTCTGATACATTGTTCGGGGGCCGGTTTGACCGGGCCAGTGACCGCGGTTGAGCCGCGATTTCAACGAAAATATTTTTTTGCGTTGACATGTTCACTCCGGAAAAAGTAGTCTTTCTGCTTATGCCGGAATGCGGCCTTACCGTAAAATAAAGGGAATCATCTTTTGATGGGGCGATTTGGAGGGGCTGATGGAAATAGAATTCAAGGACCTGGGGGAACATAAAATAGTGGAGGTAAGCGGCGAAGTGGACCTCTATAACGTCAGCGAGTTGAAGAAGGCGCTTTTCAGCATAACTGACGGCAAGCATTCCAGCGTAATAGTCGACCTCAAGAACGTCAATTACATGGACTCGTCGGGGATCGGCGCCCTGGTGGCCGGCCAGAAAAAGATGAAAGCCCACAGCGGGAAATTCGCTCTTGTCAACATACACGACGACGTTTTGAACATTCTCAAGCTCGCCACGCTCGACAAGTTTTTCAAGATATTCGAAAGCGAGGATGAGCTGCTGTAGCCGCCGTCAGGAGACCCTCTTCATAACCAGCATCGTCATGTCGTCATGTTGCGGTGCCGCCCCCTGGAAGGTCGAAACGTCTTCGACTATCCTTTCGACTATTCCCTGAGCGTTAAGATCGCTGCTGGCCATGAGCAGCTTCTGCAGGCGGGGGCTGCCGTATTCCTCTCTTTTTTCGTTACGCATCTCGGAAACACCATCCGTATATAACACTACGATATCACCCGGATCGAGCCGCACCTTCGCTTGCGCGTATTCAACGTCCTCGGTTATTCCAATGGGAATGCCTTCCAGGTTCGTCACCGTGCACCTGCCCAGCGATGCCCGATAGCAAAACAGCGGTCCGTGCCCGGCGTTCGAGAAAGACAGCTCTCCCGTTTCGCGGTTGTAAATCATGAAGAAAAGCGTGGCGAACTTGTCCACGGCGAAGTCGGCGCTGAGGGCGTCGTTGATCGAACGGACGATGGTCGCGCAGTCCACACGTTTATTGTTCTTGACCGAGTTGGTGAACACGGTGCGTATCATGACCATCACGAGGGATGCGGGAACCCCCTTGCCCGAAACGTCGCTGATAAGGGCCCCCACCCTTGTGTCGCTGATATCACTGTAATCAAAATAATCGCCTCCCACTCCCTTCGCCGCGCGAGTGAAACCCTTTATCTGGATGCCCGTCTTCTCGTAAAATCCCATGGGATTGAGCCCCTCCTGGATTTCCTTCGCCAGTTCGAGCTGCTCCTCCATGATCCTTGATTCGATCTCCAATTCCTTGGCTTTTTTCAGTTTCTCCGTCATCATGTTAAAATCCTTGGCGAGAAGCCCCAGCTCATCGGACCTGTTGATGTCGATTTTATATTCCAGGTCGCCCGTTGAAATTATCGCGGCCCCCTCGGAGAGTTTTCTGATCGGCTTGATCGTCACGCTGGCAAGAATAAACGATCCTGCGATCGCCGCGGCGAGAAAAAAGACGGCGATTACCATGATGTTCCGGGTGACCTCGGCGATCTGATCACGGATGATCCGGTCGGAAAACCCCATTCGGACCGAGGCGATCCTGTTTTTAAACAGGGTATGGAGCACCGGACTGGAAAAATCATATATGATGCCTCCCTTTTCGACCGGGTCCGGAAAGTCGAGCATGAGAGGGCGCTCGGTCTCGGCGTATTCCTTCGCTTTCCGCGTTATTTCATCATCCTCCATATCGCTTCCGTTTTTCTCTGGATCGAAGTTCTGTATGATCCTTCCGTTCGGATCGAAGATATAGACGTAGCGGATCGACGGGATCTTCTGAACGTTACGAACGGCGGCTATCAGCGCGAGTTCGTCCTTCGCGCTGATCGATTCCTGGGCCGTATTGGTGAGGTGCTCGATCTCGCGCTCGGCGAATTTAATGATTTCGGCCTTGAGAAGCGCGCTTTCCGTGCGGATAAAATAGAGCGTCATGATGATGATGACAACTGATACGAGCGTGATGATCGCCAGGGAGAACTTCATCCTCAGACCGAACCCCACCTTCGGTCCCTCCCGGCGCGCGGCCGCGTCTTTCCCGGCCCCACCTTTTCCTTCCCGTTTTTTCGCGCCGGGACCATCCTTGACCGCCTCGGGACGAGTGTCGCCGGTTTTTTTCTTTCTGTCCTCTGCGCCCATCATCACCTTCCTAACAATACCAGACTTTTACGTATGTTGTTCCTCGCCTTTTCGTGGGTCGGATCGATCACCAGCACCTTGCGCCATTCCTCAATGGCCTTGTCGAAATTATTGTTTGTATAATAATTGATTCCGTTATAATAATAGGTTCGCACGAGCGTTTTCTGCTTATCGGTAAGACCACCCCTTTCCGGGGAGACCTCCCCGCCGCCGAAGCGAAGCTGGGACTCGATCCGGTTCATCGCAATCAGTGATCTGGTATGGTTCGGGTCCCGCGCGGCTACCCAGCGAAAATGGCCAAGGGCCGCCTCGATATTCCCCTGGCCCCCGCGCTGGTAGAGCTCCATGCCCTGCGCGTAGCGCGCCTCGGTCTCCTGCGGATTAACGCCCGCCGGCGCGGTCCGCTCCGCCCCCCGTTTCGCCGCGCCGATAAGGTCGTTGATCTCGGGATAGTCGGCGGATATTGACCGTATCAACTCGAATTTTGTCAACGCCTGCGCGAACTTCCGTCCCTCGAGGAGCTCCTTGCCCTCATCGACGATCTTCTGCGCGAAATCCTGAAAGGCGGCGGGATTCAACGCCAGTTCGCATTTCAAAAGGTGTTCGAGGGCAATGCGGTTTTTAGGGAATAACCGGAGGATATCATCCCACCGCTTTCTCGACTCGATGTAATTGCCCCTGTCATAGAGCTGCCTGCCGGATACAATCAGAGGGTTTATTATATTATAATAGGGTGAGTCAACATCGACCACCTCTTCCTCTATATCGCGGATGGCTTCCTTGACCATGACGATGTACTTTTTTGCCAGTTCATTGCCGGCGTCAAGGACCAGGGTTTTTTCCAGATGGGAAAGCGCTTCCTTATACCGGCCTTCCGAATATGCCAGAAGTCCGTTCTGGAACTCGCGGTCGATGTTCCGAAGCCGGAGCATGCGCTGCTCCTCGGCGTATTCCTTCCGGAGCCGGCCCAGGCCATCCAGCCGCGCGCGGGTGTCTTTATAGTTACTGACCATCGAAAGGGCGTTTTCAAAATCATCCGCCGCCTGGTCGAAGTTCTTTTTGCGTATGTTTTCGATGCCCGACAGATAAAACTGCTCGGCCTGGATGCGCGCGAGCTCAAGGTTTCTGCTTGATTCGAGGATTTCGTCGATCCGGTCTATGTATCTCTTCGCCTCGCGGTTTTTGATATCGAGTGAAAGTATCTCCTCAAAATCGTTCCGCGCGTCCTTATATTTCTTCTCCCCGAAAAGGGCAACCCCGGCGGCCAGGAGGAGCTGAATCTTCTCGTATTTGAGCCGGTTCGAAATCGCCAGCTCCGCGTTTCGCAGGCCCTCGAGTGCAACCGTGTCGTTGGGGACGAAATCGAGCACTTCCTTGTAGTTTGAAAGCGCCTGTTCAAATTTCATGGACTTCATGTTTTCGGCGGCGTCCTGCATGAGGGCGATGTAGCGCTGTTTAAGCTCTTCCGACAGGCGCTTTTTGGCAAGCTCGATCCGGAGCTCTTCCTGAAGCCTGCGCATGTCCTCGCGCATTATCTGCAAATCCGGATCCGCCGGGTCGATCCTGTACGCGACTATGAAATTCGCTATCGCCACGTCCGAGTCGTCCTTGGCCTTCTGAACGTCCACCGGAAGCTCCTGACGGGCCAGCCGGTAATGAAACCGGGCCTTCTGATAGGCGAGGTCCTTGCGGTGCTTCTCCTCGTAGAGCATCTCGATCTTTTTCTGGATGTTTTCGTTGTCGGGCTCGATTTCGAGGATGCGCAGCCATTCTCCAAGCGCCCGGGTGAATTCCTTGTTCATGTAAAATTCGCTTGCGCGGCGGTCGAGCTCCTCAATGCTTTGAGGCCGCGCCACGGACGACATCATCATGATCGCGATGAGCACAAAAACCGGTGTTTTTTTTCTGATTCCGTATCTCATTGTAATCTGCGGCCGGTACGGCCGCGTGCTCCATGAATATCCCCGATCACCCGCGCGTTGCGGATTGCCCCACCGCCGCGCATTCAATATTAATTATACTGATTTTCCCCTACAACAGCAACAGAGATTGCGCATACGCTTATTCCGGCGTACGCTTACCGGCTTATCGTGACAAACGTCCGATTGGACATAAGCCACCCCTGCGCCGCCATTTTGCCCTCGGTAAACCTGATAAAAACGGCATCTCCGCGCACGATCTGATACGGCCGGCCGCTCGTCCTCTTTACGGCGCTCGCCTCGAAGGAGAGCGATCGATGTACGAAGGGATTGCCGTCCTGGTCTTTGCGGATATCCTTCTCGTTCGCGTCCTCCACCGATGTGACCATCAGATCGGTCAGGTAATAGTCGCGGTACATGTCCCTGAACACGGCTTCGCTTTTTGGATACGCCTCACACCGTGCATAGTTCTGATAATTCAAGTCCTGGATCGCCCTCGCCCATTTCGTGATTACATAGGCGGGCTCAGGCGTTTTTTCCGACTTCTTACAGCCCGCCGCCACAAGGGCAATGACGATGAAAACAAAGATGGTTCTTTTCATACTGTACCTCCTCGACCGGTGCCGTACATTTAATTATCGTGCGCCGCGGAGCCGCGCTTTACGGAAAGTTACTTAAGGCCGTGCGCCTTTTCGCCGAAAACCTGGGCGGAGAACTTTTCTATTTTTGTACCCTTCGCCCGCCAGGCGTCCCCGGGCAGGCCCGCCTTGTAACACGTATGCTCGAGGAAAGTATTCCCGTCCCAGCCACATTCGGTGGCCACCTGGGGAAGGAGCAGCCCGGTTCGGTACCCGGCGCTGATAATAAGCCCGTCGCGACCGATGACGATCTCGGATACGTCCCGCACCTCCTCGATCGGGGACATGATGGATATCTCTATATCGATGATGTCGTATTCCCGTTTCCCGAGCGGGGGAAAGCGCGGATCCTTGAACGCCGAAGCGTTCGCCATGTCGATGATCGTCTCAGGGATTGTCTTTATTCCCTTGATATAGCCTATGCACCCCCGCAGTGCGCGGCCGGCATGCAGGGTCACGAATGCCCCGCATTTTTCGGCGAAAATCCGGTCGCTGAAATCATCTACCATATCGATTTCGGGCAGGCCCTTTCCGTCGAGCACGTTCCGGATGGTCCGTCGCGCCAGTCCGAGCAGCCTGACCTGCTGTTCCCCGCTCAGTTCTATCATCTTTCGTATCCTGTGGTTCCGTCCATGTCCCGGCCCTTTCGTTACGGCAGCGACCATTGCTCTTTCATTTATTTAACGATCGCTGCCGCCAGGTAACCGACCACCTGGTCCCTGCCGCCGGCGGTATCGCCCGAATTGGCGTACTTGAGCACTTCCACGCGGGACGCTCCCATAAGGCTCCCCAGCTCCATGCCCGTCAGTACCGGCCCCTCTCCACACGCCTGGGACCTGTCGGCGCGGAGGGAACCGGACAGTTCGCCCGTGTTATAGCGCCTGAGCGTTTCGATGAAGACCCCGTCGATCCTCCTGGCCTCCTCGTACGGATGGTAATGCGAAAGGTCCGTGGAGATAACGACCACGAAACGTCTTTTTTCTCCCGCCAGGACTTCGGCCATCTCCGCGGCCAGCGAGCGGCAGACCGCAAGGTCCGTCGTCCCGACGACGATCGGAACCAGGGTGAATTCGCCGAGCACGCGCTGGAGGAAAGGCACCTGCACCTCGAGCGAGTGCTCGCTGTCGTGCGCCTCGCGGATGAACGTAATGCGGGACTTCTTTACCAGTTCACCGCCTATCGCCTCGTCGATGGTCGCATCGCCGAGCGGGGTGGCATACAGGCCGGAGGGGATGACCGACGCGCCGTCGAAACGGGCGCGATGACAGGGCGCCAGCACCACCGCCACCTGCACGCCCAGGCCCTTCAGCAGATTATACGAATACGCCGCGACCGGCCCCGAATAAACGTACCCGGCGTGCGGAACGATAAGCCCGAAAAGTTCACCCCCGATACCGACTTTGCCCGCATTTTTAAGATAGGTGTCTATATCGGTCGCGAGTTTCCCGGGGTTTGAAGGATAAAACGAACCTGCGACCGCCGGCTTCCTGTGCCACATATCAACCTCCCGGTTCGCGGAAAACGCCCTCAGGCCTGCGCAATCCCACGGGCCTCCGCGCGGGCGCATCCCCTTTACTGTCTTCGCGCGGCAAGTTCGAGCTCGACTTTCTCAAGAATTCCGGCAGCCAGCTCCTTCTTCGGCATGAGCGGAAAATCGATCCGTCCGCCGCCGCGCGTGAAAATGACGACGATATTGGTGTCCGCCGAAAAACCGGCCCCTTCCTTTGCGACATCGTTGAGGCAGATCATGTCCAGGTCCTTTTCCTTCAGCTTTGAGAGGGCATAGGCCTCCGCATTGTGCGTTTCAGCCGCGAACCCGACCACGAAGAGCCCCGCGAGCAACGGGTCGGCGGCCTTCCTCGACGCGACGGTTTTCAGTATATCGGGATTTTTGATTAGGTCTATCCTTAGCTCTTCCGATTGCTTCTTGATCTTGAGGGTCGCGCGCCCGGCGGGACGATAGTCGGCGGGCGCGGCCGCCATGATGAGCACCGCGCCGCCCGTAAGCTCGTTCATCACCGCGGCGAGGAGCTCTTCGGTGGACTCCACCCCTACGGTACGATACGGCCTGCCGGCCAGAAGTGACCGGTCCATGGGACCGTGGATGAACACCGTATCGCCCGACAGTGAATGTGCCGCGTCCGCGAGGGCCACTCCCATCTTGCCCGACGAGGCGTTCGATATATACCGCACCGGGTCGATCCACTCGCGCGTGGGACCGCCGGTAACGATGATCTTTCTATTCCTCAAGAACATCCATGGCAGCCCTGTAAATGGTCTCGACCTCGGCCAGCTTTCCGTATCCGAAATCGCCGCAGGCCACCGGACCCTCCGCGGGCTCGACGAAGCGCACGCCCCACGATTTGAGCTTCTCCATGTTCGCCTGTACGGCACGGTGTCCCCACATATTGGGATTCATCGCCGGCGCGATCACGACCGGGCAGAGCACCGACAGGAAGGTGGTGCTGAGAAGATCGTCGGCAATGCCGTTTGCGAATTTCCCCAGGATGCTGGCCGTAGCCGGCGCAACCACCATGAGCGCGGCATCGTCCTTGAGCTCGATATGGCCCATGGCGCGGCGCTCGCGGGCGAACGTTTCGGTATAGACCGGGTTTCCCGAGAGCGTCTCGAGCGTGAGCGGCGTGACCAGGTGGACGGCGTTTTCGGTAAGAACGCAGTGCACCGAATATCCCGCCTTGACGAAGAGGCGCGTGAGATCGCATGCCTTGTATGCGGCGATGGATGACGAGATTCCGAGTATTATCTTCTTCATGATCGTTTGAACAATTTCTCCATATCGGATCTGCCGAGCCTGTAGACGAACGGCCTTCCGTGCGGACAGCGTAGTTCATACGCGCCGGAGAAGGTCTTCTGTATGATCAGATCAATCTCCTGCGCCAGGAGGCCGTCACCCGCCCTCCGCGCCGAATGGCAGGCGAGCCGCCGCGCAACACGCTCCCTCACGCCCATCGTTTTACCTTCATCGCCCGTCAGCGACTCGACCAGGTCCGCGAAAAAACCGTCGATGTCGATCCCCGCGGCGAGCACCGGCACGGAGCGGACTATGACAGCATTTTCCGAAAATTCGTCCATGTCAAATCCTATTTCGGCGAGGAAGGAGGCATGTTCGCCGATGACGCCAAATTCCTCCAGCGAAAGCTCTATAACCTTCGGAAAGACCAGCGCCTGCGATTCGAACGATGATTCCTTTTTCATGAGCTCATCGTAGATGAAACGCTCGTGCGCGGCGTGAAAATCGACGATGCAGAGCGATTCGGCGTCCTCGCAGAGAATGTAGGTGTCGAAGACCACGCCGAGCGCGCGTACCGCGGTTTGCCCGCGAAGATCACGGTAGAGCGCAGCTCCCTCGTTTACGATGCTTCGCGCCGTCTCATTGTCCGCGCCCTCCGCCGGCCGGTCCGCTCCGAGGCGGCACGCATCAGCCGCTGTTTGGGACGTCCCGCCCTCCCGGAACTCGTCCGCGCCGAAGGGAAGGACCTCATCCCGTCCATACTCCGTTTCGCCGCCCGGGGCGGATTCGGTCCTCAACGCTCCCTCTCCGATCGCATGGGGCCGCTCTCCGAGCGCCTTGCGGCAGAGTGCCGTAATAAGGTTGTCGAAATACTTCTGGTCGAAAAACTTGATCTCACGCTTCGCCGGATGGATATTGACATCGATGAGTCCGGGGTCCACGTCGATGAACAGTATCGCCGCGGGAAGGCGCCCCTGCGCGGCGATGCCCTCGTAGGCGCGCGACAGGAGAAATCCCAGGTAGCGATACTCCACCGCTCGCCTGTTTACATAGAGCATTTGCATGGAGCGTGTCGATTTGAGAAACTCCGGCGTCGAAAGGAATCCTTCTATCGATACGCTGATATCGGACAGGCGGGCCGGCTGGAGCCGCTTCATCGTTTCGCTTCCATAAACCTGCGCAGCGCGCTCGGCGATGGAGGACGTTCGCTCCAGCCTGATGCCCGGCTTCCCTTCAGAAAGCAGGGCGAAGCGTATTTCGGGATGGGCGAGCGCCATTCGCAAAAAAATTGCGCGAATGTTCCGCATCTCGGTTGTCTTCGATTTCAGGAACTTTTTACGCGCCGGTGTATTGTAAAAAAGGTTTTCGACGATGATGGTGGTCCCCACCGGACCCGCATAGTCGCGCATTTCGAGCGATCCCTCGCGATACGCCAGGCGGGCACCCTCTTCCCCGCCGGATGTCCTGGTATACATGGTTATGCGCGATATTTCCGCTATGCTCGAAAGCGCCTCGCCGCGAAAACCGAAGGTGGCGATCCGCTCGATATCGCCGATCTCACGGATTTTACTGGTCGCGTGTTCCATGAGCGCGAGCGCCACGTCGTCGCGGTGTATCCCCGAGCCGTTGTCGCGTACCACGATCTTTTTAAGTCCGCTGTCGTAAATCTCCACCTCGATCTCCGTGGAGGCTGCGTCGATGGAGTTCTCCACGAGCTCCTTGACGACCGAAAAGGGCCCCTCCACCACTTCGCCGGCGGCGATCTTCTTTTTTACCGATTCTGGCAGTATCTGTATGCGGTTCATGGCCTGATTCGTTATTAAACGATTACTCCCGCGGCCACGCCGGCGTTCATGTTCGCCGCGGCGCGTCCCGCTCTACAGGCGCGCGGCGAGCCCGGGGAGCGTGGTGCCGACCGGTCCCTGGATGAAGACGTCGGTAATCGAATGAGTGAGGCCGGTCGATTCGAGGTTCATCTCGATGACCCGGCCGCCGTTGGATTTAACGATATACGGTATGCTGCTTGCGGGGTAAACGACCGCCGAGGTGCCGATGACCAGTATTACGTCGGCCAGATTGGAAAGCCGTTCGGACTCGGCGAGCGCCCGCACGGGGATCGCCTCGCCGAAAAAAACGACACTCGGCTTGAGCACGGCCGAACAGTCGCAACAGGGCGGCACCCTGTCTTTAAGCTCGAATTCGCCCGCGCCGTAGCTCCGGCCGCAGTTGAGGCAGTCGAGCCGGCCGGCGTTGCCGTGAAACTCTATGACGCTCTTGCTTCCCGCCGCCTGATGGAGGTTGTCGATGTTCTGAGTGATGACCGACCGGAGGATGTTCATCCTTTCGAGATCGGCAAGCGCCCTGTGCGCCGGGTTCGGTGAGGCGCTCGATGTGAGCTCGATGAGCTCGAATACCATCTTCCATATCTTCTCCGGATTTCGCCGGAACGCGTCTATATGCGCATATTCCAGGGGATCGTACTTCTCCCACAGTCCGCAGGCGCCGCGGAAATCCGGGATCCCGCTTTCCACCGATATCCCGGCCCCGGTGAGGCATATCACCGTCTTCGCGCCTCCTATGATCTCCGCCGCCTGCCGATATTGTTCTTCCATGCCCAACCCCGTTTACGATAAACGTGATGAAAATCCAGGGAATACCCGTTTCCCTCCGCCACAGGCGGGGGAAACCCGCCCTGCCTATCCATCCAAAAACAACTCTGACTGCGTAGCATAGTAAACGGAGCGAAAGGGACCTTCGTCAAGAGAAAAATGTTTGCGTATTTTGGCGGGATGGTGAGTTTTGAAAGCCCCCGGATGCCGACATAAACGCATCGGGAAACGATTCAATTAAGGATGGCCGGGGCGTATGGGAACTGGAGCTGAAGAGATTCGGGAAAAAACCGACGAACTTGCGGAGCTCATCCGCCGCCATCCCCTTGCGGTCCGCCACGACCGGCTGCGCTCGGAAGTGAACGCCGAAGCGCCCTCTCGCGAACTTTTCGTGCGATTGATTCGGCTGGGCGCCATGATCGACCGTACGGCGAGAACGGGAAGCGCGGCCGAGATCCCGGCGGAGGAGAAGAAGGAGCTGGAAAAATCGCTCGAAGCGAACGGACTGGTCAGGTCGTATATCGAGGTACGCAGGGAGCTTGTCGCTTTGATCGTTGAGGTGATGGAAAAAATCCGCAATCCCGATGCGACGACCTGAACCGAACCGCGCCCCGGACCATGCGACTGCGGCCCGACCCCACTTATTCAGCGCGCCTTTTCTTCGTCGCAATCGGGCGAATCGTCAACTCCCCGCCCGGCACAATCGGCCACGGGACAGCGGTCACACTCGCACTCGCGGCTGCCGGCAATCATCCTGCGCACCCGGATGATACCGTAGACGGCTGCGGCCAGGGTGATTATCAGAACCAGCGCCTCCTGCATCGCCAACCTCCGTAATCAAGCTACCATATTTCAGGGCCTGAAGCAAGGAATTCGATCTACCATTTTTTTATTTCCCGCCGAAAAAGTTTTAACTTTTCACCTCCGCCATTCGTTTTCACAGTAATACGTCATACAATTCGAAGGAGAACGACCATGTTCAACTACACCGCCGCGACAATCGAGGGTAACGTCACCCACGATCCGGTCATGCGAACAACCAAGACCGGCAAGGCCATCTGCACGTTTTCGATCGCCATAAACCACTTCACCTCGCCCGACACGCCGCCGAAGGTTTCGTACATCGACATCGAGACATGGGAGAAGGTCGCCGAAATGTGCGGCAAAAACATCTCCAAGGGTAAAAAGATTATGGTGATCGGCACGCTCAAGCAGGACCGCTGGGAGGGCAAGGACGGTAAAACCCAGTCCAAAATCAAACTGGTGGGAAAGGAGATACGCTTCCTCGACGTCAAGAAAAAGGAGGGCGGAGTCGCCGAGCGGGCGGTTTAACGCTCCCCGGGACAGTGCACCATGTGACGTCCAGCCGAATTGTGTTTGCAAAGGGCGCCGCTATTGCCATACCTGCGATATAAATTAGCAATTCGCCGGGAGGTCCCTTGGTGTACGACGGTCCCATCTACGCGGTCAACCTGTTCGATATAGCCGACAGGGAGGAGTACATGGCGAACTCGCGCCGCTCGGCGCGCAAGGTGGCGGCCCGCGCCCGTTGTTGAAACAGGGTTAAGCGACGGGGAAATAGTCCGCGGCGACTTTTTTGAGCAGGGAGGGATGATCGGACATGACGGCGTCCGCACCGGTGTCGTAGAGACGGCGCATGGCCTCTTCTTCATTGATGGTCCATACGTGGACGCGCAGGCCCTTTTTATGCGCCTGCTCAACGAAGGCATTGCTTACGACCCTGGAGGGACCGAAGAATTCCGGTATCTGGAGGGCGTCGGCCGGAAAACTTTTTTTTAAATAAAGAAAGCCCGACCTGAACAGAAAATAATAGAACAGCGCCTCGGAAAGCGAAAACGATGTGGCCATTTCGGGAAATCTCTCCCTTACGGGTCTGATGTTTGCGGCGTGCTCCGAGGCTGTCAGCACCCGGTGTTGGGCGGCGCATTTCTCTATGATCTTGCAGTAATACGGCACCTGGGCCGGGTTTTTGGCCTTGAGGTCGATATTGAACCGCTGTCCCGGAAATTCCTCGAGCAGCTCCTCGAGAGAGATCAGCGACAGCCCCTTGGCGCGAAAGGGAAAGCTTTTCCCCCCGTCGACAGAGAAGCCGTACCCCGCGTCGAATTTTTTAAGGTCCGCCAGCGTATAGTCCGCCACAAGGCCGCTGCCATCGCAGATCCGACCCAGCTCGCCGTCGTGAGCCACCACGAAACGGTTGTCTTTCGTAAAGTGCACGTCGGTCTCGACTGCGTCCACACCGATCTTTACCGCCTCCCTGAACGAGAGAAGCGTGTTCTCGGGATACCCTCCCGATGCGCCGCGATGGGCGAAAACCCTGGGTTCGGGAATGAAAAATTTCTTGCTCATGGCCTGCCAACTCTCCGGCTACGGAATCGGACGACAGCCGCGGCAATCCGGAAGCCGCTACACAACCCTGACGCGCCGGCCGTACCCGGCCGCTGAAGGATTTAAACCCGCATTTCCAGGGTATCGAACAAACTTATTGTAAAGCGGCTCAAAATCCCAATAGTCAAGAAAAATAAAATTTTATTGATTTTAATTGCAGGACCGGTTATACTTAAGGTTGAATTTTGACGGCTGTCCGCATATCTTCAGCGTGAAGGAAGCCCATTATGGCAAAAGCAACCTCCCTTCTTAAGGCGTACCTCGGCAATACCATACCGGCCAATGGCGGTTTTATCATCTCTTCGTTTTTTGACAACGATTCGGCATATACCATTTACGAGATCACCTCGTACGTAAACGTAAAGGATATATACAAAAGCCCGGATGGGCTGGTATTCAAAACCGACGGCAACAGAACGCACATCCTCGTCGAACCGGCCTCGTTTACCCAGCGATTCTCCGAACCGGTACACCGCGAGAAGGGCAAGTCCATACCCTACCGTTTCTCCGAGATGGAAGTGATAACCGGCAAGAAACAGGAAAAGATCATGGTTCCCATAGAACCGATCATGCTCTATTCTTCGTTCACCATTCTGGACACCGTGGGCGAGAATTTTTCGTTCGTGTTCCACCCGACCGAAGACGTCTACATGGCGATGAGGAAGTTCATAGCTGACACCATGTACAATGACTGCAACCTCACCAAGGACGAATGCAAGCGCGCATCAGAGCTGGCGCTTTCCACCATCAAGAAGTTCACAATCTGGAAATGACCGCCCGCCGGGGCGCCGATTATTTGATTGACAGGGGCGGACCTCCGGATTGAATACTACCGGTGTGCCACGTAACACTCCTTTACAGGATGAACGATTGACAATGACATCGGATAATTCGGATTTACCAAATTCACCCGGACGGTTTATACTGCGTGACCTCTTATTGAAAATCAGGAACCGTCTCACTGGTTCCCCGCGCGAAACCGCAACCGGGGAATCCCAACCCGGGGAAGGTCCCTACCTTGAAACCGCCGAGCAGGAGATGATACGCGGCGTTATGGGACTCGCGAGCAAAAATGTCCGCGAGATCATGATACCGCGCATCGACGTTGTGGCGGTCTCCTCTGCCATTTCGCTCAACGCGCTGGTGAAGGTCATCGACGACGCCGGCCATTCCCGCATTCCGGTCTACAACGAAACAATCGACAACATCGCCGGGATCCTCTATGTAAAGGAACTCCTTCCCTTTATCGCGCACAAACCGCGCAAATTCGAGCTAAAGAAGATGCTGCACAGGCCCTACTTCGTCTCGGAGACCATGCCGCTGGACAATCTGCTGGTTGAGTTTAAAAGACGGAGGCTGCATCTCTCCTGCGTAGTTGATGAATACGGCGGTTTCGGCGGGATTATCACGCTCGAGGACATCATCGAGGAGATCGTCGGCGACATCAAGGACGAGTTCGACGACGACGAGGCCCCCGAAATACGCAAGATCGGCCGCAACTCCTACGAGGTCGATTCGCGCATGACGCTTTCTGATTTCAACGAGGAAGCGGGAATGAACCTGCCGGCCGACGAGTTCGACACGATCGGCGGGTTTGTCTTCGATCTGTTCGGCAAGATACCGAAGATAAAAGAAACGGCCCGTTTCGAGAACGTTTCGTTCAAAATAAAGGAAATAAAAGGCACCCGCCTTACGCGCGTGATCATCACGATATCGCCCCCCAGACAATAAAATGGAAATAAGGAAGGCCACCGGTCTCGTCCTGCATTCGCGGCAGTCGGGAGAGGCCGACGTTCTTGCGCGCATACTGACCGGCGAGTTCGGTAAAACGAATTTTGTGTTCAAGGGGCTTAAAAAAAGCAAAAAGCGCCCGCTCGCGGCCGGGGAGCCTGGCACCATTCTTCAGCTCATGTACCACCGGCACGACAACCGGGACTTCCAGGTGGTGAACGAGTTCAGGGTAGTCAGGCACCGACTCGACCTCAGGAGCGACCTCGGATGTATTCTTCACCTTTACTTCATACTCGAGGTGGTCGACAAGACGACCGGCCACGATGATCCGCAGTCCCGCGTCTATTCGCTCGCCACGGCGGCGATCGACGCGCTTGCCGAAAGCGTACACCACGTCCACCTTTCGGCGTTTTTTTTGATTCACCTGCTGCGCTTCCACGGCGTCCTGCCCGATCTCAACCGCTGCAGAATGTGTGGAACGACGAATTTAAGGTCATTTACGCTGGATACCACGGATTTTATGCCGGTCTGCGATCGCTGTCTCACTTCGCGAACGGGCGGCAGGACGGCACTCGACGTCACTGCGCGGGAATTCGTCACGGCCGCGCTCGGCGTCAGGTTCTCGTCCCTCGAGTGCGAACGTTTCGCCGCCGGGGCGATCTCCAGCCTGCTTTTCCATCTTGCACTGTTCGTCGAAAGCTATTTCCGCTGCGAGATTAAATCAAAGGGAATGCTGTTTTCCGGGTTGTAGCCGTGCAAATCCAAGGGGACCGGAAAAATTGCTTGATTTTACGTATACGCCCGCGGGAAACTCTCAATTCAGCCTACCATCACGTCAGAGGTTGTCATGATCGATCGCTATTCGCGCGGGGAAATCGCCAATATCTGGACGCTTGAGAACAAGTTCAGGATATGGCTCGACATCGAAATCGCCGCCTGCGAGGCCAACGCCCGACTCGGCCTCGTCCCCGACGAGGACCTCGCGATCATCCGCGACAAGGCCGACTTCAACGTCGAGCGTATCCTTGAAATTGAAACCCAGGTGCACCACGACGTCATCGCCTTTCTCACCTGCGTGGGCGAGTACGTCGGTCCTTCGAGCAGGTTCATTCACTACGGCCTCACCTCGAGCGATATCGTCGATACGGCGCTCTCCATACAGATGAAGCAGTCCGGCGGGATCATTGTAAAGGGGATCGAAACGCTTATCGAAAAACTGCGCGGCCTGGCGCTGAAGCACAAGAAAACACCCTGCATGGGCCGTTCGCACGGCGTACACGCCGAGCCTACCACCTTCGGCATGAAGATGGCGCTCTATTTTAAGGAATTCCAGCGAAACCGCGACCGCCTCGCCTGTGCAATCGAAAACGCGTCCTACGGCAAGCTCTCGGGCGCGGTGGGAACCTACAGCAACATCGATCCCGAGGTCGAGCGCTACGTCTGCGATAAGATGGGCCTTAAGGCCGAACCCGTCGCCACACAGATCATCCAGCGCGACCGCCACGCCGAGTTCATGGCGGCGCTCGCCATCACCGCCGGAAGCCTCGACAAACTCGCCACGGAGATCCGACACCTCCAGCGCACCGAGGTGCGCGAGGTGGAGGAGCCTTTCCAGAAAGGCCAGAAGGGATCGTCGGCGATGCCTCACAAGCGCAATCCCATCCTTGCCGAGCGCGTATCCGGACTCTCGCGCGTCATCAAGGCGAATATGAACGTGGCGCTCGACGACATGACCCTCTGGCACGAGCGTGACATTTCGCACTCGTCGGCCGAGCGCGTAATCCTCCCCGACTCGACCGTGGCGCTCGATTACATCATCCACCGCATGATCTTCATCCTCGACGGGCTCGTCGTCTACACCGACTCCATGAGGGAAAACCTGGAGCGCACGGGCGGCCTTTTCTATTCGCAGTCATTGCTGCTGAAACTCGTCGAAAAGGGCCTATCGCGCGAGGACTCCTACGCCCTGGTCCAGGACATCGCCATGCGGGTGTGGAAGAAGGAGGGAACGCTCAGGGAGCTCGCGGAGCGCGATCCGAAAATCGGCGCATTGCTCGACAAGCACGAGCTCGACGCCTTATTCGACATGTCCGGCTATCTTAAAAATATCGATTATGTTTTCAAAAACGCGGGTCTGGAATAGGAAGGCCGACCTGATGGCGGCGCCATTTTCGCCGATCCCGCACCGAGGATAACAATGAACAAGAAAACCCACCAGCCCCTCGGGGGAATGAAGGTGCTCGATTTCACCTACCTGCTGCCCGGGCCCTACGGGAGCATGATGCTCGCGGACCTTGGCGCCGACATCGTCAAGATCGAGAATTTCAACAACCCAGACCTCATGCGCATCTCGGCACCGTTTATAGACGGCGTCTCCGCCGCCTACGCGCATATCAACCGCGGAAAGAAATCGCTTGGGCTCGACCTCAAGCGCGCCGAATCGAAGGAGATAGTCGCGCGGCTTCTCGCCGACTATGATATCGTACTCGAACAGTTCAGGCCCGGCGTGATGGGCAGGCTCGGCCTGGGCTATGACGACGTGAAAAAGATCAGTCCCCCGGTTATTTACTGTTCGCTCACCGGCTACGGCCATACCGGCCGTTACGCCGACCGCGCGGGGCACGACATCAACTACCTTGCGCTCTCCGGCATAGACTCGTACTCGGGCCGCGCGGAGACCGGCCCGACGCTTTCCGGCATCCAGATCGCCGATGTCTGCGGCGGCGGCAAGAACCTTGCGATCGCGGTGATGGCCGCTTTTATCCGCAGGCTCTCCAGCGGCGAAGGCTGCTTCATAGACCTTTCCATTACCGACAGCACCTTCGCGCTCTCGGCCTTCCAGGCGGCCGGATACCTTGCCGGCGGCGGCGAGGTCGCGCGCGAGGGGGAAATCCTCAATGGCGGCGCTGTCTACGATTACTACCGGACGGCCGACGACCGCCACCTTTCGGTCGGTTCGCTTGAACCCAAGTTCGCGGAGAGCTTCTATCGCGCGATCGGCATGAGCGAGATGGCGTCTCCGGGGCTGTTGTCGCACGAGGAGCTCGCGGCCTCGAAGCGGCGGGTCGCGGAGATAATCGCAGGGCGCACGCTTCTGCACTGGCGGGGCGTGTTCGCGCATCTGGACGCATGCGTGGAGCCGGTGCTCACGATCGGCGAGGCGGTCCAGTCGCCTCCGCTCGCGGACAGGGGGATGGTGGCCGAAGTAACCAGTCACACCGGAAAGCCGCTGCGCCAGGTGGCCGGTCCAATAAAGATCGGCCCCGGCGAATGCACGGCGCGCGAGGCGGGCACGCCGCTCGGATACCATAACGAGGCCATTCTCTCCGCGCTGGGTTATTCGAAAGACGAAGTCGACGAATTCAGAAAAAACGGCGTCATCAACTGATGAAAAAGCGTTATTACATCGAGACCTTCGGCTGCCAGATGAACAAGGGCGACTCGGACCTGATGGCCCTTTCGCTCGAGACCGCCGGCTACGAGCGCACCGAAAGCGAGGACAGCGCGGACGTCCTCGTCTTCAATACCTGCTCGGTCCGCAGCCACGCCGAGGCGCGGGCGATTGCGCGCATCCGCTCCGCGCGGCGAAACAAAAATTCGCTGGTTGTCATCGCCGGCTGTATGGCCCAGCGCCTCGGCGAATCGCTCATTACCGACGCTACGGCCGACCTGGTGGTGGGCCCGTACCAGTCTCCGAAGATAGGCGATATCATAGCCGGGCGCCTCGAGGGCCGCGGCGCCCGGGCGTTTCTCTCGCAGGCGGCGGAGGACTTCGCAGGACGTATGCATCCGTCGGCGGCCCTTGGGCGGGACAAGCGGAGCTTCCATAAATGGGTCACCATCACACACGGCTGCGAGAATTTCTGCTCCTACTGCATCGTCCCGTATGTCCGTGGCAGGCTCATTTCCTTCCCTTCGGAAGCGATCGTCCGCCACGCCCAGCGGTGCGTCGCGGGCGGCGCGACCGAGATCACCCTGCTGGGACAGAACGTCAACCAGTACGGGATGGACAGCGGAGACATCCCCTTCCACCGCCTGCTCGAGCGGGTGGCCGGTGTTCCGGGCGTCCTCCGGGTGAACTTCCTTACCTCGCACCCCATGGATTTCCACGACGACATCGTGCGCGTCGTCGCCGATCACGGCAACATCACACGCTCGATACACCTCCCCCTCCAGAGCGGCTCGGACAGGATTCTCGTGCTCATGAACCGAAGATATACCATGACCCGGTACAACGATATAATCGAGCACCTCCATAAAACGCTTCCCGACCATGCCGTTTCGACCGACCTCATCGTTGGCTTTCCCGGCGAAACAGAAAAAGACTACGAACTTACGCTCGACGCCGTGCGGCGAATCCGCTTTGACGAGGCCTTCATGTACGCATACTCCCCGCGCGAGGGGACCCCGTCATTCGCCCTGAAAGAGGAGTTGGGGCGCGCGCAGAAGATCGAGCGCCTCAAGCGGCTTATCGAAATCCAGCGCGCAATATCGCGCGAAAAACTTCTCGCCCGTATCAACCGCTCGGAGGAGCTCATCGTCGAGGGCCGAAGCAGAAGATCTCCCGGCGAGTACCGCGGAAGGACCTACCTTAACCATCCCGCCGTTCTGCCGGGCGGCCCCGGCGACGTGGGTCGCAAAATACGCATCGTCATCAAGGACGTGCGGGGCTCGACCCTCTATGGGGAACGAAGTGCGTAAGGCGGCCCTCGCCTGCGCGCTCCTCGTCTCGCTGTGCGGGGCCGCGCTGTCGGCCCCGCCCTCCGAAAAGGAGTACCTGGCCAGGATCAGAGCCCTCGCCGAAAAGAGGGAGGCGGACAAGCTTCGCGAGCTCGCCGCGGAATTCTACCGGACCTGGCCGCAAAGCGACGCGGTCGCCGACGTGCGGCTCTTCGTTGCCGACGTCGAGGAGTCCCCGGACGAGGCCATACGACAGTACCGCATACTCCTCGACAAGTACCGCTATTTCAAAAAAAGGGACCTCGCGGCGCTTCGAATCTGCGAAACGCTCTACCTCTGCGCGCGCTGGGAGGAGCTTGCCGCAGAATCGGCGAGGGCGGAGGCGACATTTCCGAAGAGCATGCATCTTTCGCGTTATATGCTGTACAGGGCCAAGGCGCTCATTCATCTGGAGCGTTATGATGAGGCGCGCGCGGCCTGCCGGCGGGCGACCGAGACCAACCGCAACTACAACGCGCTGGCAGACGTGCTTTTGGTCCTGGCGTACGTGGAAAGAAAATCGACGGGCTATTCGCGCGCCTATCTCCATTCGCTCAGGGAGCTCATTACGGGCTTCCCCGATGCGCCGGCGGCGCCGGCGGCGCTGTATCTTCTGGGGCGCTTCTATGAAAACAGGGCTGATTACGGAAGGGCGTACAGCGCCTATGACGATCTCATGCGACGCCATCCCCGTGCCGTGGAGAGCGGGTTCGCCGCGGGAAGGATGGTAGAGGTTAAGGCGCATAACCCGAGGCCCCTGCCCTACCTTCCGGAGGATGCCGCCATCAGGGGCGCCGAGGAGCTCGACATACGCCCCGAGATGGAAACTGGACAAATCGACGACGACGCCGACATAACGTACGCGATCGCTCTCGGGCCGTTCCATTCCAGGGCCGATGCGAAACGCGTACTAAAAATCATATCCGGCGAGTTCGCCCCGATCCAGGAGGTGTCCGTTGCGGGACGCCACCTTGTATATGTAGGCCGCGCACGGGACACCGACTCCGCGATATCGCTCAAGATCCGGCTGGCCGAGGAGTTCGCCATAAACGGCAATATAGTCAGGATTCGCAAGGACGAAAACCGACGGTACATCTACGGAGATTGAGAATGGACGCCAGGCTCACACCCATGCTGAAACAGTACCTCGAGATAAAGAAAAAATACCCCGGTGAAATACTCTTCTTCCGCATGGGCGACTTTTATGAGATGTTCTTCGAGGACGCACACACCGCATCCAGGGTTCTCAACATCGCGCTCACCGCGCGCCAGAACGACGTGCCCATGTGCGGCGTTCCCCACCATGCCGCCGAGAGCTACATCGCCCGCCTGATCAAAGCGGGCCACCGGGTCGCCATCTGCGAGCAGATGGAATCCGTCCCCTCGTCCGGGACCGTGGTGCGCCGCGAGGTGACGCGGGTCATAACACCCGGAACCCTCGTTGAACAAAACCTCCTGCAGTCCGATGCCAACAACTTCCTTGCCTCGGTCGTGGAGAATGAGGAAAAGATCGCCTTCGCGTTCGTCGACATCTCGACCGGCGACTTTTTTCTCTCGTCGATGGCACGCTCAAGCGACATGTTCCGCGGCGAGCTCGCCCGCTTCTCTCCGCGCGAGGCCATCCATCACTGCTTTGCCGGCGCCGATGACGGCGTGCTCAGGTACCTTAAAAGCCAGGGTATACCGGTCAACAAAATCAACGACTGGCTGTATGATGGGGACTATCTCGCCTCCAGCATCGCCGAGGCGTTCCAGCTGGCCGGCATCAAGGGTCTGGGAATAGACGACGAAATCGAAATACTGGCCGCGGGTTCGATCCTCGAATATCTCAAGGACACGCACAAGAAGGCCTTCGGCCATCTGAAGCCCCCCAGGCGGATCGTCTCGTCCGACTACATGGCGCTCGATGAGGCGACAATCGCGAACCTCGAGCTTATACGCAACCAGCAGGAAGGCACGCGCGAGCGCACCCTCTATGCCGTGCTCAACCGTACGAAGACGGCCATGGGAAGACGTCTTCTCGAGCGCAACATCCTCCAGCCGCTCCTTCTCCGCAATGAAATCGAAAAGCGCCTGGACACGGTGCGCCTTTTTTACGAATCGGCCGAGCTTACGGGCGGCGTGCAGGGGCGGCTTGACGGCGTCTACGACATCGAGCGCCTGCTTGCGCGCTTCGTCATCGGCCGCTCGACGCCGCGCGATTATCTCGCTCTTTCCTCCTCAATACATGCCGCCGCGGATGTCGCCCGTATTATGGAGGGCCTTTCACACGAGCTGTGCGCCCGCGTAAGGACCGCCGCCGGCGACGGCGGGCCACTCGCCGCGGATATCGGCGCCGTCATCGACGAAAACCCGGCGCTTTCTCCCGAACAGGGCCGGGTTGTGCGGCCGGGCCACAGCGCCGAGCTCGACCGGCTCTACGATCTGAAAAAGGACGCCAAAGGCTGGATCGTCGAGTACCAGGAGGATGAAAAACAGAGGCTCGGCATACCCACCCTGAAGGTCAAATACAACAGGGTGCTGGGATATTACATCGAGGTGAGCAAGGGCCAGTCGCCCAGGGTGCCGCCGGACTACTTCCGCAGGCAAACGCTGGTGGGGGCCGAGCGCTTCACCACCGAGCGCCTGCAGAATTTCGAGTCGGACATACTGGGCGCCTCGCAGAAGATCGTCGCACTCGAAACAGCCGAGCTTGCGAAGCTCCATGCCAGGGTGCAGGCGCACAGGCCAATGCTCCAGGAACTCGCGGGAGCGCTCGGGGAGGTCGACTACTTCTGCTCGCTCGCCGTCGCCGCGCTCGAGAACAGGTTCGTCCGGCCCCTGTTCAACGACGGGGGCGTGATGAACATATCGGGCGGCAGGCATCCCATCGTCGAGAAGTATTACACGAGGGAGGTCTTCATACCCAACGACGTGCGCATGGACGATGCCGGCGATTTCATCAAGATCATCACCGGTCCAAACATGTCGGGCAAGTCCACCTATATCCGCATGGCGGCGATAATCCAGCTCATGGCGCAGACGGGCTCCTACGTGCCCGCCGCTTCGGCCGATCTTCCCATAGCCGACCGCATCTTTACGCGCATCGGCGCATCGGACAACATCTCCCGCGGCGAATCCACTTTCCTCGTCGAGATGAACGAGACCGCCCTCATCCTCAATAACGCGACCGCGAAAAGCCTTATCGTGATGGACGAGGTCGGCCGCGGCACCAGCACCTTCGACGGACTCTCCATCGCCTGGGCCGTGGTCGAGTACATATTGCGCTATATCCGCGCCAAGACGCTCTTCGCCACCCACTACCACGAGCTCACGCGCCTGGGCGGCAGGCAGGGTATCGTTAACTACAACGTGCTGGTGAAGGAGCACCTGGGCGGGGTGGATTTTCTCCACCGGGTGGTGCCCGGCGCCGCCGACAAGTCGTACGGCATACACGTGGCGCGCCTGGCGGGCATACCCAGGGAAATCACAGCGCGCGCCCGAAAGATTCTGGAGCGCATGGAAAAATCAAACCGCGCGGGAAGCGCCGCCGGCGCCGGCGAAGAGAATGAACCGACCGAACAGCTCGAGATGTTCAATGCCACCAATCACCTCGTTGTCCAGGCCATCCGCGCCGTCAACATCGACACGCTCACGCCGCTGGAAGCGATCAACGAGCTCAACCGGCTGAAAAAGCTCGTAGAGTGAGCTCACGCCCGGCGGTATGCGCCTGAAAGCGCAGTACACGCGCGAAAGCCCTCGTCACATATGAAAGCGCGATTGGCCAATCGCGCTTTCAACGAGTACACGCCGATCCGGCGCCCGATGTACCGCGAAACCTACTTCTTCATGAAATGCGACATGATATCAATCGGTATGGGAAAGAGCGTGGTCGAGTTGTTCTCGGCGGCCACTTCCCTGAGCGTCTGCAAATAGCGAAGCTGCAGCGCTATCGGGTGCGCCTCCATGAGCGTGGCCGCCTCGATGAGCTTTGCCGCCGCCTGGGCCTCGGCCTGGGCGTTGATGATCTTCGCGCGCCGCTCGCGCTCGGCCTCGGCCTGCTTGGCCATTGCCCGCTGCATCTCCTGCGGCAGGTCGACGTGCTTAACTTCTACGGCGGTCACCTTGATGCCCCACGGGTCGGTGTGCGTGTCCAGGACGTTCTGGAGCTCGGTGTTGATGCGCTCGCGGTCGCTTAAAAGATCGTCGAGCTCGTTCATGCCGAGGATGCTGCGAAGGGTCGTCTGCGCGAGCTGAGAGGTGGCGTACATGAAGTCCTCCACCTCGGTCACCGCCTTGTTCGGGTCGACGACCCTGAAATACAGCACCGCGTTCACCTTGACCGAAACATTGTCCTTGGTGATGACGTCCTGCGGCGGCACGTCCATCGCCACGAGGCGCAGGCTCACCCGCACCCATTTATCGATGAACGGTATGACGATGATGACTCCGGGCCCTTTATGGCTTTTTAAAAGCCTTCCAAGGCGGAACACCACGGCTCGCTCGTACTCCTTGATAATCTTAACCGAAGCGATGACGAAGAGCACCGCAAGGATCATCAGTGTGGGAAACAACTCAAACATAGTACACCTCCTCTGTGTTGTGGGATAGTATCACTCCTGCGCCCGGAGCCGGAAGCCCCGCTCCGCGTGCCTTTTACTCTCGAAAAACGATCGTTCTCAGGATTTTTTCACGAAGAGCGTCATCCCCTTCGAACCAGCCACAATGATCCTGTCGTCCCGCTTAATTTCGTCTTCCGAGGTCGCGTTCCATATCTCCCCGTGGACGAACACCTTGCCGTTACCGTCGAAATCCCTGATCGCCACGCCGGCCTCGCCGACAAGCCCCTGCATGCCCGTGGTGACCTGGCTTTTATGCGCCAGGACGACCGACCGTACCACTACGAAGAAGAAAGCCAGCATAAAGACGACAACTGCGATTATCGAACGCATTGGAATCTGTCCTCCCGGAAGCGGGGAATCGAAGAGGATCATCGAACCGAATATAAACGATGCGATCCCCCCAACGGTCAAAAGACCGTAGCTCGCGATTTTAAGCTCGAGTACGAAAAGCACAACGGCGAGGATGATGAGCACAAGCCCCGCCAGGTTGATCGGCAGCACCCGCACCGCCATGAGAAAGATAAACAGGGCCACCGCCCCGATCACCCCGGGCACGATAAGCCCCGGGCTTTTGAACTCCATACCGATGCCCGCCACGGCGATGATGAAAAGCAGAAACACCATTTGAGGATCGGCGAAGAAATTGAGCAGCCGTTCTTTCCAGTCCATTTCGAACGACAGCACCGACAGATTCGCCGTCGAAATCGTCACCATGGTGCCGTTAACGTCCACCCTCCGGCCGTTGAGTTTCACCAGCAGGTCGTCCACGTCCTCGGCGATTATGTCCACCACGCCGAGCCTGTAGGCCTCGAGGTAGGTGCTTGAAACCGCGTCGCGGATGGCGCGCACGGTCCAGTCGACGTTTCGTTTCCGTTTCTGGGCAAGGCTCATGCCGTAGGCTATGGTGTCGTTGAGCACCTTTTTTTCCATAATGCCCCCGGCCGATTTTCCCTGCTCGTCCTTCTGGCCGAAGTTCAGAAACGGGCTTACCGGGTGCATGGCGCCGATCCCCGTTCCGGGCGCCATCGCGGCGATATGCGAGGCGAGCATGATGTATCCGCCCGCCGAGGCCGCCTGCGCACCCTTGGGAGCGGCGAACACCACGATCGGGGCATCGGACGATAGAATGGACTTGATGATCTCGCGCATGGAGCCCATGAGGCCGCCGGGTGTGTCCATCTGAAGAATGATGAAGTGCACCTTTTCCTTGTTGGCCTTGTCGATCGATTTTATCACATGCTCGCTGATGATCGGATTCACCGATCCATCGAGCTTAATTAGCGCGTAACGGTCCGCCGCGAACGAGGGTGCGGCGAACGCCGAGGCGATGAAAAACAGCGCAATCCTTACAATGGTCTTTCTCATGGCATGTATCCCTGTTATATCGGCAATACCCGCCACGCGTCTACGACCGCAACCAAAAGGGATGCGGGGCTTTTCACCTGCCGCCGGCGCGGGCACGATCGGGCTGTTCGTCGTTGCTTGTCTCCCTGTCTAAAAAATGGTACGTATAAAAATCGACGGTGTCAAGTAATAATTCTCCGGCACGCCGCCCCCCTGCCGGCCGAACAGATCGCAAAACTCCGTATAATCGGACTCCGCCGCGGGTACAAATTACCGATAATGGTACTGGAAGCCGGAAGGACTTACGTCGATGGCCCAGCATTACCTCCCGTATGAAAGCTTTGTGTCCCGGGAAGGCGTTTTGTTACACCGCTCGGCCTTGGTCGAAGGACGCCCTTGAATGTGCTTGCACTTCAGCGGGATTTCGATGTACGGTTCGCCTGAGCAGAGAGGAATCTATGAAAACCTATATCAAATTAATATGTATAGCCGCGACGGTGTTCAGCATGACCGCCTTCTCCGACCGCCTTTTTGCACAGGCGAAAAACTCGAAAACACCCGCCACCGTAAAAAAGGCGGAGAAACCCGTCGAAACGGCCGAACAGAAGGAGCGCAAACAGAAGGAGAGGCAGGCCGAGAACGAGCGGAAGCGGGCGGAGTGGATCGAAAAAACCATACTGTACGGCATAAACAAGGACCGCCGCGAGGCTATCAACATGATACTCGGCATCAGGGACGAGGCCCTGAAGCGCCGCCTCGGCGATGGGCTCGCCGACGTAATCAGGAACGAGACCGATCCCGAAGTGAGGGCAAAAGCGATCACTGTCGCGGGCGATCTGAAAAACAACACGACCGCGCCGGCCATGATGGAGGCGCTCGACAGCGACTCCGAGGACGTGCAGATCGCCGCCATAAATTCGCTCAAAAACCTGAAATACGCCCCCGCCCGAAGCGTCCTCGCGGAGAAGCTGAAGGCGCGCAACCTGTCGAAAGACTCCAACCTCACCGAAAGCCTTATAAACGCGATGGGCGAATTCGAGGCGGGGGAGCTCGCCGAATTCGCGAAGACAGCTATCAAGGATACAAAGACGACCCGTAGCATACGCGGCTCCCTTACCCTGTTTATGGGGAAACTGGGATCGGCGGCGCCGAAAGACTTCCTCGTCGAACTTCTTAAAGATGAGGACGAGGACAGGGACGTACGCGGCTACGCCGCCAACGCCCTGGCCCGGCTCAACGCGAAGGACAAGACCAAAGACATTGACGCGGTGATCGCGACAATAGAGTCGTATCCATTTCAAAAGCGCAAAGAACACTACACCCTGTATATCTACTGCGTTGCCGCGCTTGCGAAGCTCGGCGACGAGAAGGCCTATCCCCGCCTCGTCGAAGCGCTGAAAAGCGACAACTCGATGGTGCGCCTTCGCGCCGTCCGGCTCCTCAGGGACATGAAAGACCAAAGAACAATTGACATTTTGAAATATAAACGCGATTATGACCCGAGTAGGGCGGTGCAGAAGGCGGCCCGCGAAGCGCTGGCGGAGATGGGCGTCAAATCCGAAGGCGGAGAAAAAGCCCCGGATGCGACGAGGAAAGACGGACGCGATGAGCCCGCTTTGGACGAATCCTCCGAAAAATAGAACCCGGTTACTGGTTATGCACGGTAAAACTTCTTTTGAGAAAGGCCGCATTGTTGACAGGCTGAGGGCGGTGGGGACGCTGTGTCTCTTTATCCTCGCCTCGGCATTCGCTTCGGCAATCCTGATGGACATTATCGTATACCCGGTCGCACTGCTCGCGGTGAGGGACAGGTCCGTATTCAACATTATCGTCGCCTGGTCCATATGGCTCGGTCTTGCCGCGGCGCTCGTCTATCTTTTCGCCAGAAGGATCCATTCGCTCCGAAGGGACGGGTATACGCGCGGCGAGATAGCGAAACACATGAGCCTGCGGCCGCTCAAGGCGGCCGGAGCGCTCCTTTCCCTGCTCCTCGTGTCGACCGCGGTTATAGCGGCTATCTACGTACTGTTCGGCTATAACTACTACTTTATGTATAAACTCTCGAACTGATCGAGCGTTAGGCGATGCCCGTAACCGGCGATTTCGACCGTTTTTTCCTGCACCTTCCCCCCCTCGACCGCGAGGAGGATTTCGATACCTTCTGGAAAAACTCGCTTTCGGAACTCAAAAAAATCCCAATAGAGCCCTCGTTCACGCCCGTCAACACCGCCCGTTCACCCTTTAACAAGTTCGAGGTGACGTTCAGTGGGATGTTCCGCTCGTCGGTCTCCGGCAGCCTTCTTGTTCCCTCGAACGCCCGCAAGCCCAGGGCCGTCATCATCATCCACGACTATAACCGCCCCGATCCATATGCCGGTTATCCGCTCGACGGATCCATCGCCTATTTTTTCCTGCGCCTTCGGGGACATGGCGATATGCGCGCCGTCGAACCGGAGAAAAGCCCGGGCTATATGGCGGACTCGATCGGGGACGCGGCCGGCTACTATATGCGGGGGGTATACCTCGACGCCTACCGGGCGATAGACGTCCTCAGGCTCAACGACCGGCTTGATTGCAGCGCCATCGGCTTTATGGGAAAGGGCCTCGGCGGCGCGGCCGCCGTGTTCGCCGCGGCCAACTCGAGCCGCCCGACTGCGCTTGTGCTCGACACGCCCTCGTTCGCGTATCTGCCCGAAAGCCAGAACGTATCGACTGGCGAGGCCGCCGTCGAAATAAACGAATACCTGTCGCTTCAGAGGACGAAGAAGAAGCTTATAAAGAAGAACCTGTCGTACTTCGACGCCATCAATTTCACCGACCGCGTTGCCGGCCCGGCGCTCTTCACCGTGGGTTTCAAGGACACCATCTCGCCCCCGCAATGCGTCTTCGCGCTCTTCAACCACCTGAGGTGCGAAAAGACGATCGAGGTCTATCCGGACGACGGCAACGACGCGGGGGGTGCGGCGCAGTTTGAAAAATCCATCCGGTGGCTTATTGAATTTTTCGACGGCCTGTAGCGGTCAGGACGTTTCGCGGCGGCCGCGGTTCAGCCATACGCCCACCGCGGCGGTCACCGGAACGGAAACCAGCATCCCCATGCATCCCACGAACGACCGCAGCACCTCCACAAGGATCTCGTTGTGCGAAAAGATCATCGACATCGGCATCCGGGAATCATAGCGCAGGTAGATAATCAGTATAAGTGACAGCGCCCCGCCGACGTACGCCATGACGAGCGTGTTCACCATGGACCCCAGGTTGTCGCGCCCGACCTCGAGCGCGGAGCGGAATGCCGTGCGCGAATCGACGCCGGGATGCACCACGTAGAACTCGTTGACCGCCGAGGAAATCGAAATCGAGACGTCCATCACCGCACCCAGCGCGGAAAGGATCATCCCCGAAAGCGCGATATCGCGCAGGTTTATGTTCGTGCTGGTGGTGTAGAAAAGCGTGAGCAGCTCGTCGGTGACGATTCCGGAAAGATGCATCGTCCATCCGAACGCGACGCTGAAGGCCATCGAAACGAGCACCCCCGCCGAAGCGCCGGCGATCGCCGTGAGCGTTTTTTTGCCCAGGCCCGTTATGAGCGGAATGGTGACGCCGATGGCCGCGATCGATACCAGCAGCACCGAAAGAAGCGGCGGGTGGCCCTTAAGCGTAAGCGGTATAAAAACGAAGAAGACGAGCAGCACCGTAAATGAAAGCCCGAACAGCGATAGTATCCCCCTGCCCCGTCCTACCAGAAACAGTGAAACAAGGAAGATCGCCGCGAGCGTAATGAGACCGGAGGTGTTATCGATATCGTGCATGGTGAGATATTCGTCGTTACCATCGTCCGACAATATCGTGTTCTGCCCGATGAAAATCGTGTCGCCCTGTCGGTACTTCACATAGTCTGGTACGTTTTCGTCTCCCTTGAAGGTAACTGTTTTAAGATCACCTTTATGAGGCCCCGAGAGCAAGCGGAACGAAAAAACCGTTTCCAGGTAGGGCTGTCCCTGTGCGGTTTTGCGGGTCTTCTCTATTTTCTCGATTTTCGCGCGGAAGTAATCCACATCCTTCTGGTATGGACCGGCGCCGGAGGCGATCGGGAAAAGCATAATCGCCAGGAATAAAAGTCGTATTAATGATTTCATTGTGCATTGACCGCCATTTGTGCAATTGTTTGGCCATTGCCGCCGAAAAATCGCGCGAAATGTACCGGATAGTACGACCGAACCGGGCTCAGGGAACGAAATAACCGCCCCACTCGGTGCCCTTCTGCTTGCGGTAGTTGACCTCGATACGAATGTCCGACCACCAGCCCTTCAGCGTCGGCGACTTGAAGGTGGAATAGACGAGGATGTAGCGGTACTCCTCACCGTTTCGTATGCGATCGTATATGCCTCGCAGCCCGTCCATCTCGCGGGCGGTGAAGAGTGCGCCGCCAGTTGCAATGGCGATGCGCTCGAGCACCGGGTTCTTTTCCTTGAGGCATACGATGTAAATGGGAACATGATGGCTCTTCGCGTAATCTATGATGATTTTCTCCGAGTACCGGACGAACGAATCCTCGGCCACGATGCCGTCGGTGAGCAGAATGACCCCGCGACGGTTTATCCTCGGCACCACATCGGCAAGCGCGTTATACAGCGCCTTTCCAATGTTCTTACCCTCGCCGTAGGTACGCGTCTTCAACGCCTTCAGCGCCCTCCTGCGGCTCCAGTCGAAATCGCTCTCCGTGCGGTAGTCGTCGTTGAACCCGGCGACCTTGAGCGAATCGTCCCTGCGCATTTTCTTTAAAACGAACTCGGCGACCCAGGGGATGTCGTTGTGATATCCGCCCATTGAACGGGAGCGGTCCACGCACAGCACCATTGAAGCGGAGGGCGATTTGCCCTTCAGGTAGTCGATATAGATGCCCGACGGGCGCGCACCATCCTCGGTGACGGAGAAATTGTCGCGCGTGAGCCCGTACAGGGGTTTGCCGCCGCGGTCGCGCACATTGAGGTACAGCGCCACCGCCGGGAACTTCTTCACGTCGATCGACGCGATCTCTATGTCGTAGTTGGAATAGCGCCGCTCGAGCGGGGAAAAGATAAAAAGCCGTTCCTGCAGATAATCAAGGCAGTAGAGAAAGCCGTCCCGGTCCACGAGCCCGGCGTAGGGTCGCCTGAAACTCCTTTTCCCGCCATCCCACGAGGCGAATTTCGTCGCGTTTTTATTCGCCGGATCGAAAAATATAAGTCCCTGTTTCTCGTCGGCCACCAGAAGCGACGCGTTGTGCAGTGTTATCCCCCGCGGCTTTTCCGAACCCTCTATTGCAAGATTGTCCAGAAAATTCCCCGAATCGTCGAAAACGGCCACGCGGTTGTTGCCGGTATCGGCGACGTACACCCGCTCCCTTTCCGCCGCGCAGTCTGAGGGCTTTTCGAGCTGGCCTTCGTACGAACCCTGTTTGGCGAAGGTGAGGATGAAGGTCCCGCTCTCATCGAACTTCTGCACGCGATGATTGCCCGAATCGACCACGTAGATGTTTCCCCGCGGATCGAAGCACACTCCCTGGGGTCCGTGGAACAGTCCCTCTGCGTTGCCGCTCGAGCCGAAGGTCTTGAGTATCTTCATGTCCTCGTTCATGAGATATACGCAGTCGCGCCCGAAATCGGTGACGGCGAGCCGCCCCCTGTAATAATCGATTCCATAGAGTTTACTGTCCAGGGCCGGCGCAAACACGTCGATCCCCTGCTTGTTGGGGTCGATCTTCACGAGCTTGCCCGAGGAAAACGAGGTGATGTAGGCGTTTCTCGCGGTGTCCACGGCCACGTCCACCGGATTTGGAAAGCGGAATCGTTTGAGGTCCGCGGAGGCGTATTCGTCGGCGAGCACGAATTCACCGGTGCGGCCGGGCGCAAAAAGCCCGCCCTCGCGGAAGCGGATCGCGTCGATCCTGGCGCGGACGAGCGCGTTGTCGGGCGCCTCGTCGGAGAGTATCTCCCACTCGCCCAGCGCCTCGTCGGTAAAGCCCGCCAGCCGGTACGAGCGGGCGAGGTACTCGCGCGCGGTATAGTAGTCGGGATGGATAACGAGCGCCTTGCGAAAAAACTCCACCGAGGCCAGGTAGCGCATGTTGTTGAAGTGGACCATGCCCTGGCGGAACTGTTCCTTGGCCCGTTCGAATTTGATCAGGTCGCCGGATTGCGCCCGGGCGGGCGTAACCGAAACGAGTATCAGGACGGCGATGAACGCGGCGGCAATGCACGCCCATACGCCGGGGGCGGAAGGCTTTCTCATGATTCGAAGTCCGGAAAGATATTCATGGCTGCATCCCTCCTTCCCATTATCGTCTTATGTCACTTTTTTTTCAAGACAGATTTAAGGTATTTCCCGGTATACGAGCCCTTTGCCGCGGCGATCTCCTCCGGGGTGCCGCTGGCCACGATGAAGCCCCCGGCGTCGCCCCCCTCGGGCCCCAGGTCGATGACCCAGTCGGCGTTCTTGACCACGTCGAGATTGTGCTCTATAACAATCACCGTATTGCCCCGCTCCACAAGCGATGAGAGCACGTCGAGGAGCTTGCGGATGTCGTCGAAATGGAGGCCCGTGGTCGGCTCGTCGAGGATGTAGACGGTCTGACCGGTCGCGCGGCGCGAGAGCTCGGTGGAGAGCTTTACGCGCTGGGCCTCCCCGCCCGAAAGGGTCGTGGCGGGCTGTCCCAGCCTGATATAGCCAAGCCCCACCCTGTTGAGCGTTTCGAGCTTCGAGCGGACGGCCGGGATGTTCTCGAAGAACGAAAGGGCCTCCTCCACCGTCATGTCGAGCACCTCGAAGATGTTTTTTCCCTTGTAGCGCACCTCGAGCGTTTCGTGGTTGTAACGCTTGCCCTTGCAGACCTCGCACGTAACGTAAACGTCGGGAAGGAAGTGCATTTCGATGCGCTTGATGCCGTCGCCCTCGCAGGCCTCACAGCGGCCACCCGGAACATTGAATGAAAATCGGCCCGGGCGGTAGCCACGCACCTTCGACTCGGTAAGTTGGGTGAAGAGGTCGCGGACCGGCGTGAAGAGCCCCGTGTAGGTCGCCGGATTGGACCTCGGCGTGCGCCCGATGGGCGACTGGTCGATATCGATGACCTTGTCGATCCTTTCAACGCCCGTTATTTTATCGAAGGCGCCCGGGTGCTCCTTCGATTTCATCACCAGCGACGACAGGGCCCGGTACAAAATCTGGATCACCAGCGTGGATTTGCCCGAGCCCGATACCCCGGTTACGCAGGAGAACACGCCCAGCGGAAATGCGACGTCGATCTTTTGGAGATTGTTCTCGCGCGCGCCCTTTATCTCGATGAAGCCGATAGGTTCACGCCTCGCCGGCGGAATCGGGATGCGCTCCTTCCCGGAAAGATAGCGCCCGGTAAGGGACTTTTCGTTCGCCTCTATCTCGGCCGGGGTGCCCTCGGCCACCACGTACCCGCCTTCCAGTCCCGCGCCCGGCCCCAGGTCCACCACGTGGTCGGCCTCGCGGATGGTTTCCTCGTCGTGCTCCACGACGATCACCGTGTTCCCGATGTCGCGCAGATATTTCAGGGTTGCAAGCAGCCGCCGGTTGTCGCGCTGGTGCAGCCCTATGCTCGGCTCGTCCAGGATGTAGAGCACGCCCATGAGGCTCGACCCGATCTGCGTGGCGAGCCTGATGCGCTGCGCCTCGCCCCCCGAAAGCGTGCCCGCCGCGCGGTCGAGCGTGAGATAGTCGATGCCCACGTCGTTTAGAAAACCCAGCCGCTTGCGGATTTCCTGGAGCACCTGCGCGGCGATTTTGGCCTCCGTTTCGCCGAGCTCGATATTCTCGAAGAATCCGTGCGCCGAACGTATCGACATGGACGCAATCTCATTGATCGGCCTGCCGGCCACCCGAACGAAGAGGCTTTCGACCCGTAAACGCTTCCCGCCGCACTCGTCGCACACGCGGTTGGACATGAACTTTTCCATCCACTCGCGCATCTCCTCGGACTTGGTCTCGCGATAGCGACGCTCGAGGTTGGGAATCACTCCCTCGAACGAGCGTGAAAACTTGTACTCCGCATCGTAACGCTTGATGTCGTAATCTATTTTGACCGGGCCCGAGCCGAAGAGTATGACGTCCCTGATCTTCTTCGGGAGCTTCTTCCACGGCGTGCGCGCGTCGAACTTTAAATTCTTCTCGAGCGTCTCGATCTGCTCGCGATACCAGTAGCTGGTGGTTTTGCCCCACACCTCCAGAACGCCGTCGTAGAGCGATTTATCGGGATCGGAAACAATTAACTCCGGGTCGAACTGCATGATGAATCCCAGCCCGCTGCACTTCGGGCAGGCCCCGTATGGACTGTTGAATGAAAACATGCGCGGCGAGAGTTCCGGGATGGAAACGCCGCATTCGGGACACGAGAGGCTCGTTGAGTAAAGGCGCTCGTCGCCGTTAACGTCCGCGATAACCAGTCCCCCGGCGAGACCTATCGCCGTTTCTACCGAGTCGGCCACGCGCGAGCGCACCCCTTCCTTGATCACTATGCGGTCGACGACGATCTCGATATTGTGCTTTTTATTCTTCTCGGGCTTTATCTCCTCGTCGAGCGCTTTCGTCTCGCCGTTCACCCGAACGCGCGCGAAACCGTTCTTGCGCGCCGCGGCGAACCGGTCCTCGTGCTCGCCCTTGCGCCCGCGCACCACCGGGGCGAGAATTTGAAGTTTCGTCCCCACGGCGAGCGTCATGAGCGATTCGACGATCTGGTCGACCGACTGCGAGGCGATTCGTTTCCCGCATTTGTGGCAGTGGGGAACGCCCACTCGCGCGTAGAGAAGCCGAAGGTAATCGTAAATTTCGGTGACGGTGCCGACGGTCGAGCGGGGGTTTCGGTGGGTCGTTTTCTGTTCGATCGAGATGGCCGGCGACAGGCCGTCGATAAAATCGACGTCGGGCTTTTCCATCACGCCTAAAAACTGGCGCGCATACGCGGAAAGCGACTCGACGTAACGCCGCCTGCCCTCGGCGTAGATGGTATCGAAGGCCAGCGATGATTTACCCGATCCCGAAAGCCCGGTGATGACGACCAGGGCGTCCCTCGGGATGTCTATTGAGACGTTCTTGAGATTGTGCTCGCGAGCTCCCCGTATTCGTATAACCCGACGGCTCATATCTGGGTGATGGTGGTGGAGCCGCACATGGGGCAGACGACATCCAGTTCCTCGTCGTCTTCGAGACGGTTCTTCTTCTTATAGATAACGTCATCCCACCGGTAATCGCAATCCTCGCAGGCGTAACTTACATCCACCTTGCGGGTGTTTTTTTTGTCCTCCCATTCCCCGCCCTCGCCGGATTCAACGCCCTCCTCGCGCTCGTTTTCCTCGTCGTCGTCCGTTGCCACGGTATCGACTACTTCGTCTTCTCCGATGAGTTCTTCCTCCTCGAAATGCTCCTCGTAATACTCGTCCTCGTATACCTCATCGTCAAAGTCCTTTTCCAGATCCTTGCCCATGACACCACCCGTTTTTATAGAATCATAAAAACCTTTGGAAGATTCAACCGCTGAGAAACCGTCTGTGGACGGCGGTGCGACATAAAACACGGCGCCGGTGACAACTCTAATTAAGGGTCCATTTTTTTGTCAAATTAATTCGCCCGGACCGGAAAAAATCGAAACCGGACAATGGGGCGGTCGCGCCACCGTATTCGGAGAGCAATTCGGCCGGCCGGCTGTCGAGGATGCCGAGTTTCGATCGTCGTCATATCGGTTTTTATGACCGCGCGAGATTGGTGGCATCCCGAAAGCGCCCGCGTTTTAATTTATTTCGGCTGTTGCGGCGCGGCCGGTCCCTTCGGCGCCATGGGATCCTTTACGGAGGGAGTTTTCTTTATCTCGGGCGCAACCGGGTCCGTGCGCATTTTTTCAGGGGTCTTTCCGCCATCGGGCGGCGCGATGGTCTCATCGGTCTTCTTTCCGTCAGGCGTTTTGGCCGGCTTCTCCACCGGTCCCTTCCCTTCCGCGGGCTTTTCGTTCGCGGGGACTTCCTTCTTCTGTTCCTGCCGAATTCTCGCCGGCCGCTTCTTGACCGCGGGCCGGGCTTCCAGGGGCGCGTCTTTAACCTGCATGCTCTTCGGCGCCGCGCGCTCCCTCTTCGGCTCGTCGAACGTTGCCGGAAGCGCGTACTGGTCGGTGAGCACCGCGTCCCACAGGCCGAAAAAGCCGCCGGTGCGGCTGTGCTCGCGGAACAGCACTTCGACGGTACCGTCCATAGCCAACTGGTAAGGGATGTCCAGCACGACCGGATTGAGGTACGGGCTCATCTCCCCGAAGGACAGACGCTTTACAAGCAGGCCGTCCGTGTATATCTCGAGCGCGGCGGGTATATTGAGCCGCGAAGGATCGTCGAAGGTAACGAAATCCAGGTACAGACGGTACTTCGAGTTGCGGTCGAGACCGTCGAGCTTCAGCGTGGAGCCGTACCGCTGCGCGAAACGCGCCCTGTTGCCGACGAGCGGCGGCGCGTCGTTGGCGAGGACAAGGCCCTGCGATTTCGCCCAGTTGCGAAGCTCGGCATCGGTTCGAAGCGCCGACCAGTCGGCAAAGACCGCGTCGTCGACATCGGCGCGAATAATCCGATAATACGGTTTCGGCGGTTCGGGTTCGATCGCGGGAAGCGCCTCCTTTGCGGCCTGCTCTTTAATACCAGTGACGGCCCCTTTTTCAGTCTCGGTCGATTTACCAACGGGCTTCTTCCCCGCGGTTTTTTTCTCGACCCGTTTCTCTTCCGCGGGAGCCTTCGGTGCCGGTTTTTTCTCGTCCGGTTTTTTTTCGGGCACGGCCGCGCTTTTCGCCGGCACCTTTTGGGGCGGGGCCTTCTTCACGGCCGGCTTCCTGCCGGCGTCCTTCGCCGCCGGCGCTTTTCCCGCGGGCTTTTCCTTTACAGCGGGAGAGGGTTGTTTGACCGACGGAGACTCGGCCTTCTTCTCCGCGGGGGGCGCGGGCGGTGTGGCGGGAGCGTCATTGGCGGACAGCGCGCCGATCCACGCAAGCGCGAGGAAAACGGTAAAAAGCATGCAGGCGTAGCGTGTATAGGTATTCATTGCGGTTACGTCACACATACTGCATACAAGGCGCGGTATTTCAATCATTATTTGAATCCCCTCAGCCGCTAACGGTCTCAGAACAGACCTGCAGCCTTCCCTAACCTTCGGGGAATGATATTGATGAAGCCGGTCAGTTGTTCCACCGCCTGTACAAATCCCCCCGCCTCCGGCGCGCCCCCTTTATTAAAGTGGGCTCCTGTGGAAAATTCTTTTCCCTGAGCAAGGAATACCATATGCCGTTTGAACGTTAATCAGTTTCATGAATCATGCTCCCCTTTATCAAAGGGGAGCTGCCGGAGGCTGAGGGGATTTGCCGGAGGCTGAGGGGAGCTGCTTCAAAACGGTTGACACCCGTTGGAATTTTCGGTATGTTACCGTCGGGGGGCGACGATTCGAATCGTCGCCCATTCCCGGCAGCACACAATGGCATCCATCAAACGGAGGGATCGACGAGATGAAAAAGCTTATGGTTTGTATGATGATGGCCGCTATGGCGGGGGTGGTGGCGTGTGGGTCGGGTACGACGGAGCTGCAGTTTACCAACAGCAATGATTCTATAGGAACGATCAACGATATTATATGGGCCGGCGGCGATCAAACCTGGAACAGCGGAACAGGTTATGCGGTAGGAACGGATACCGAATCGAAAGAAGTTGATGCAAGAAACGGCGAAGTTGAATGCTCAGTTGATCCAGGAACCGGATATGTTGCCGCTGACGTATTTTTTCCGGAAACCATCTCTGCGGCCCTTTCTCTGAAAGAAGGCTCATCGAACAAATATACCTTGAAAGCTACCCCGCTCTGAGAAGTGTGTATTCGAAATATGTATTGTACAATATGCATTATTAAAATATAATTACAGGATTCAAACTTGAAAAATATTATTCATCATTCATTTATACTTGCTGCAATTGTCATATCAATCGCTTTTAAATCCGTATCGCCTCTTGCCGAAACATTACCAACCTATAAATGGTCACAGGTTTCCGGGAGCTGGATTGTCAAGCGTGACAATTACTCCAGTTATCTCATTGAACAAAAATCGAAGACTCGCGAATGGGGATACAGTGAAGTGATCAACATGAATTCCCTCATTGCGAACGATTCATTAGAAAAAATCAGTTCATTTCAAATCTCTTTTGAAATATTTAACCCTGACCCGCAATCAGAACATAGCCTTTTATTCGCACTCAGTGATTACCGTGTTTTTTACGCCTTTCGCTTTTCCGGAGACGGAACCAGACTCAACAAGCTGCAATTCATCAACTCCACCATCAAAGACACAACCCTCCGCCCCGCCGTCAAATGGAACTACACCATCGCCGAGATCGCCTCCAGAGACATCGAGCTGGAATACAACCGCGAATACCGCGCCGAAATCCGCGTGAAGAAAAACCGCGCCGCGCTCTACATTGACGGCAAAAAGCTCATGGAGGCCGAGGCGCCCGAGGACCTTGCGAGCGGAAAAATCGGCTTTTCGAACCGGAACGCCATTCTGAAGATCGCCGACGTGAAGGTCTATAGCGGCAGAAAGCTCGTCTTCGAGGACGACTTCTCGAAGGACAGCATAAAGCGCTTCCGGGTGCAGGCCACCACCATGCCAAAAGAGGAGCACGAGAAGCGGCAGAAGGTGAAGTAGCATCCCGGAAGGCGCTGATTCGAATCCGCGCCTTCCGGGATGCTACTCCTGTGGTTACATTTCCGTTTCTACCGCGGCGCCACTATATAATCGGAAACGACACCGTCGCGCATACATAACAAATTAGAGAACTCATTCAGGCACAGTAGCATCAAAGATATACTATCGTCGCTTACAAAACACCCCCCTCTTGCCATTTTGTCAACGCCCATACCGTTCACATCCCCTACCACGCAAAAAGACGCGGTCACCCGCGTCTTTCGTATGCTCGAAATAACTTTTTTCGTCACCGAACCAGGCGCGTAACCGCCTCCTCTTTAAGGCTTGAGATGCTGCCGAGCGAGGCGGCGTCTTTGCCGGACAGCGCGCCCTCGATCGAGCCCACCAGCGCGCCGATCTTCTCGCCACCGATCACGTTGCTCGCCGCGATGTTTTCCACTTCAATCTGAAGACGCGTGAGTTTCGCCACGTCGCCCGCTATGAGGCCGGCTATGCTTTCGCGCCTGGCGGAAAGCACCGAAGGAGAATCGGCCGACCCCACAAATTCGCGGAGCACCGGCGCCCCTTCGAATCGTACGTTTTCGAAAATTGCCGCGGCGCCGAAGCCGCCTTTGGCCATGTCGTTTTGAAGCTGCAAAATTCCGTCGCGGACGATCTGGCTTCTGGTAAGCGAGGTCTGAATTTCGCGCAGCTCTTTCTGGATGTTGTCGATTCGCGACGCCACCCTGTTCTCGATCTCTACCCTGTCGGTGCGGAGGCCGTCTTTTCGTTTGCCGTCGGCCGACTCCTCCTCCACCTGTCGCTGATTGCTTATCTTCCGTGCCGAACCCAGAATGGCGTCGATGGAAACCTTCATTCTTTCACCCTCCCTTGTGAGCGATACGGCAATATCATAGTGCCCGGAACCTCCCGATCATGCCGCGCGCAGTATAAAAAGGCGACATGTATTTGTCAAATACTAATCACAATGTGACATAATTTTTTCACCGGGGGAATGAACTGTTTTTCGGAGAACAAGGGGCTGCAACCGCCTGCTTTGAGTGAGGGCGCTCAAAAGATCGCGGCTTTGTACCGTGGGAGATCGCCGCGTCGCCGCGCTCCTCGCGACAATTTTCCCCAGGGGCGACATCACTCGTCTTTTAAGAAAGCCCGGAGATGCGCTTAAGCGACCCCACCCCCCGGGGAAGCAAACGAACGGCGATGCAATTATGCCCGCAGTTTCATATAACGGCGCGCCCTCTCCCGCGGGAGGGGGCGCGCCGGCGGCGGGGTGAGGTCGCAAAGCTCCTGGTTTCCGGCTACTCCCCGCGACGCACCGAAAAATATTACGCGCTGAGATTATTTGCGCTGACCCCAATTACAGGCATATTTCCCAATCATTTACTCCGACCACATAACACCCCCGAACCCCCTAAAAAAACCTCCTGAACTCCGAGAGCTCGCCCTTGCCATCCATCACGCGCTGTGCGGCCTTTACCGCGTCGCGATCACCAAGCGCGATCGCCCCGACGGCCAGTCCGGCATTGAGGAGCAGCTTCTTGTAACCGGTATCGCTCGATGCTACGAGGACGTCGCAGCCGGCGGCATTGAAATCTCCCGCCGAATATAGGTCGATGCCGGTAATTTTGAGCGTGGCGGCCATAAGCGTCGGATTGTATGCGGTGGGGACGCCGGCCATATTGAGTCCAGCGATCCGTCCCTGTTCCTTCGCCGCGGGCCAGATACCGAAGAGCTTTCCGCGGTATTCGATCGGATCGCCCGCCGCGAACACATCCTCCGCCGAGGTCCTCAGGTGGTCATCGACCACGATGCCCGAATCGACGGCGATGCCCGCTTCGCGCGCGAGGTCGCACCGCCCGCGTATACCCGCAGAAACCAGCACAAGGTCCGCCTCGATCGTGCGGCCGGATTTCAGTAGTACCCTTTTCACCGAGCCGTTCCCCTCGATTGCTCTGACCCCATCCTCCAGCGCAAAGGAAAGCCCCTTCTCCTCAAGCAGCCGTTGAAGGGTACGCGCGCCATCGGCGTCGAGCTGGCGGGGAAGGAGCCTGCCGCACGCCTCGACCACGCTTACGGCGAGACCGAGCTTCGCGAGGCTGTGCGCCGACTCAAGGCCGAGAAGCCCGCCGCCCACCACGACCGCTCGATTCGCCGCACCGGCGAAGGCACGCAGGCGATCTGCATCCTCGATTCCACGCAGCGTGAAAACGCCGTTCAGATCGGCGCCCTCGATCGGCGGCAATACCGGATCAGCCCCGGTGGCCAGGAGCAGCCGGTCGTAGGAATAAAGCCTGCCCTGAATGTCGAGCACGGCCTTTTCATCCGGCATCAACTTCGCGACCGTTGTACCAAGCAGCATCCGGATGCGGTTCTTCTCGTAAAAATCAGGTTTGTAGATGATCAACCTGTCGCGGGCGATCCCGTCGGCGAGATACTCAATAACGCTGGGGCGGTAATAATAAAGGTAGGGGGATGATGTAAGAATGGCGACGGCCCCCTCCGGGTCCGATTTACGGATGGCGAGTGCGGCCTCGGTGCCCGCGACTCCGTTGCCGATGATTAGATAGTTCACGCGTCCCCTCCCGGGCGGCAAATCGTTGAATCTTAATCACCGTAATAAACCGGGCCTGCGGGAATTCAATCGATTTTTGCAGAACAAAGGTAAAAGACCGCGGGTGATGGATACATTCGGGGGGAGCGTGTGGAGCGCGGGCGGTCCGGGTACTGCGACGGGGGCCGCTCAAACGGTCCCCGTCCGAAAGCGTTTAGTCTGCCTTAACCCAGAACTGCGAGCGGCCGGCGAGCGAAATGCCGATGAAGCCGCGCACCTCGAGGCGCTTGCCGCCGTCGATGACCTTGATTTTGCAGCTGTAGGTCTTGCCGTTGTCGGGATCCATGATCTTTCCGCCGGTATATGCGTCTCCATCCTTGGAGAGGCCCCACATGATGTTCATGCCGATGATCGGCTTGTCCTTGTTCGCGCCCGTGCACTTGGTGCAGAGGGGATTGGGATCTTCGCCGGGTTTTTTGACGAGCTTGACGATTTTTCCGTACAGCTTTCCGTCTTTCTCGGTGATTTCAAGGAAGGATTTCGCTTCCTTGGTGACGTCGTCGATGGTCTTCCACGTTCCTACCGGTGATTGCTCCGCGTACAGCCCGGCCGCGACGAAAGCGAATGCCGCAAGCATGATGAGTGTGAAAACGGTTCTTCTGGCGCCTGTCATATCCGTGAATCCTCCATGATGGATAAATGATATACCGTGAACAAATCGCACAGGCCCGCAGCGGTTGTTTCTCCGACGAAAACGGAGAATTAAAAACCGAACGGCATAATCGCCCACGAATTATTCAGAGTATTATGTACTGCCCATGCAAATGAACATATACTTATCATAATGCTTAGGTCAAGCACATTTAACCGACAGGAGTGAGCGGAACATTGGCTTCCGACAGATTGACTGCGGTCGATGCCCGGGCCAACGGCCGTTGGCCCGGGCGGTTGCACTTCCGTCCGGCAATTCGGGGCGTGATAACGAAAATTATATTGTGTTGACAATCGTGATAAGAGGAGATAGTCTGCGAACCAGTCTACGGAACATCATGTCCGTACTGGCTTAACATTATTCAAGGGGGTTTCATCTATGAAAAAGGTCGCGGTTTTAGGTCTTATACTGTCCCTGGCGATTTTCAGCGGACAGGTCGATGCCGCCAACGTCGGCGACACGGTATCGAACGTAACGGTTCGCGATGCGAGCAATAATCCGGCACAGATTCCGGATCTTGGTGTAAAAGTATTAACTATTTTCTATAGCGATGCGGATGCGGCTGATATCGCAGACCCGGTGTCAGATGCTCTTAAAGCCAGGAAGTTTCCAGAGGTCCAGTACCGTGGACAGGGGATTGCGAACCTGAAAGACTCCAAGGCTCCCAATTTCATCATTCGCAGGGTCATCAAGGGTAAAGAGCAGAAATACAATACCAAGATTCTGACCGACCCTGAACATTCCCTGAAAAATGCATGGGGCCTTGCCAGTTGCAATGATGCCTCCGCAGTCATCGTAATAGGGAAAGACCGGAAGATAAAATATATCAATTACCTGAGGAAGACCAACCCGGCCAATGAAGCTGAAGTCGCAAAGATAGTAGGTCTGGTCGAATCGCTTATCGCCGGTAAATAATCTCCCGCGACCGCAAGGAAAGGACCGAAACGGGCGGCGCGCCATGAGAATGGGTGCCGCCCGCGTATTTTTTATTGACAAAATATGCATGGATCGCTACTGTCGGCTAAAATTACACTTGAAAGGATGTGAGAAAGTAATGCCCAGCCCTATCGAAGTGGAAGTGAACGGCGACATCGAAAAGGCCTTTAAAAATCTGAAAAAGAAGATGGCGTTCGAAGGCATATTCAAGGAGCTCAAGCGCCGCAGGTACTACGAGAAGCCCAGCGAAGAAAAGAAGCGCAAGAAGGAAGAGGCCGAAAGGCGGCGGATCAAGAAGATCAGGCGTTTCTCGGCGCAGAGCAAGGGGCGTCGTTTCGTCAGTGTACGGGTCGTGACGAAAGAACGCGCCGAAGAGGAATAGCCCAGGGCTGCACTACCAAGAAAAGATCCGGTTATGCCGGATTTTTTTATTTATAGCTGATATAAATAGAGTTGTTCTGTTATCAGAAGATGAGCCGGTTCCCCGCGTTTCACTCCGGCATTCACATCATAATCAATAACAAATGAAAGCAGAGCGCGACATCCGACCACTTGCAGAGCGCCGCCGCCCGCAGACGCTGATGGCCTTTGTCGGCCAGGAACATCTCCTGGGCCCTGGAAGAATGCTCCATTCGGTCATCGGGAGGAAAACCGTGTTCTCGATGATCCTGTGGGGCGAGCCGGGTTGCGGTAAAACAACGCTCGCCCGTCTTATCGCCGATCATTGCGGCATGGAGGCCCATTTCTTAAGCGCCGTCTCATCCGGGGTGCCCGAGGTGCGCAAGGTGATCGAGCGCGGGAAGGAGAACCGGAAAAACGGCGTACAGACGCTCCTCTTTCTCGACGAGATCCATCGTTTTAACAAGGCCCAGCAGGACGCGGTCCTGGGCGCGGTCGAATCGGGTGACATCGTGCTCATCGGCGCGACGACCGAAAACCCGTCCTTCCAGGTGATCGCGCCGCTCCTTTCCCGAAGCAGGGTGGTGAGGTTGCATCCGCTTACTGAAAAGGACCTCATGGTCATTCTCGGAGCGGCGCTCGAAAACGACCGGATGCTGCTGGATTCGGGTGTACGAATCGACGCCGCCGGGAAAGCGAAGCTGGTCGCCCTGGCGCAGGGGGACGCGCGCCGCATGCTCAACGTGCTGGAGCAGGCTTCACTTCTGGCAACGGACGGAACCATCACCGCTGAGGTGATCGCCGAGGCGCTGCGAGGAGTTGTGGTGTATTATGACCGCGCCGGCGACCGTCATTACGACACCATCTCGGCCTTTATCAAGTCCATGCGGGGTTCGGACCCCGACGCGGCGGTCTACTACCTTGCCCGGATGCTGGTTGCCGGCGAGGATCCCGTGTTCATCGCCCGCCGCATGGTGATTTTCGCCTCCGAGGACGTGGGCAACGCCTCCCCGCAGGCGCTGCCGATAGCGGTCGCCGCAATGACCGCCGCGCAGAACATCGGCCCTCCCGAGGCGGAGATCGTTCTCGCCCAGTGCGCGACCTTCCTGGCGTCCTCGCCCAAGAGCAACGCCTCGTACATGGCGCTTCGAAAAGCGAAGGAGCGCGCCGGCGATTTCTCGATCGAGATACCAATGCACCTGCGCAATGCGCCGACGAAGCTGATGAGCGAAATGGGATACGGCAGGGGATATCGCTATCCGCACGATTCCGAGGGACACTTCGTAAATGAGCACTACCTCCCCGAAAAGCTCGCCGGTGAGACCTACTACCGGCCATCGAATGAAGGGAGTGAAAAAGCCATTGCCGAGCGCCTGGCGCGCCTCTGGCCGGAACGGTTCGGAAAATAGCATGAAACGGGGCCAAATGGGGCCAGAGCGGAGTATCAACCCTCCTGTCGGTTCCGTGGCGGGGTCAGAGCCCTTTGCGGTAATGCGCCTTGCGAAATACCGGGAGCCCTGTTGCACCTGGTCCCGTCGACAGCCGTGTACGAGGCGCCGCAGACGCATACCATTACCTGAAAATTAAAAGGAGAACCGCAATGCATCACACCGAACGCGACAGGTTGTTTGAAATCCTTTATACAAAGTCGTTTATCTACCGCGACAACCCGCCGTTTACGCTGGTGTCCGGGCGCCAGAGCCCGTATTACTTCGACTGCAAGGCGGCCACGCTCGATCCCGAGGGGCTCTCGCTGGTGGGCGCGCTGATGTTTCAGGCCATACGGAACCTGAAGCCCGATGCCGCCGGCGGACTCACCCTTGGCGCCGACCCGATCGCGCTGTCCACCAGTCTCGAGGCCTACCGCCAGGGCGTGGAGCTGAAACCGATCATAGTGCGAAAGGAGCCCAAGAAGCACGGCACGGCCAAGTGGATCGAGGGCATCCTCGACGGCGTTAAGCGGGTGGTGGCGATCGACGATGTCATCACGACGGGCGGCTCCACCATTACGGCGATCGAGCGCTTGCGCGAGGCGGGCCTGGAGGTGATCGCCGCGGCGGTTGTCATCGACCGCGAGGAGGGCGGCCGCGAGGCGATCGAGGCGACGGGGGTGAGCGTCATATCGCTATTCAAACGCGAGGACTTCGACCGGCGCCGGTTGGGTTGATTGTAACATCAACAAAACAAAAAAGCGCGGAATAGTTCCGCGCTTTTTTGTTGGCCGTAAATATACGTCTTAGAAGCTGTACTGAACGGCGACGCCCAGTTTGGCCATGTTCGTGCCGCGATCGGCGATATCGTGCACCACATAGCGCGCCTCGAGCATCAACGCAAGCGGTCCCGACAGGTCGAACTGTATACCGACGAAACCCTCTAATCCGGCATCGGAGTCTTCATCTGACCTGTTATCGTCATCATCATAAATATTGAGCGCGGGGCCGAAACCGAGGTACGGCTGAATGGCCGCCTTGCCGAGGAAATACCAGTACCAGTCGAGGTGAATGCCCCATACGTCGAAATCGCCACCCAGATCCGATTTCATGGAAATGTAGTCAAGACCCGGTTTGAAGCGCAGGCTGTCGAAAAGGAACGTACCCATGTCGAAGAAAACACCGAAAAAGGGCTGATCGTCGTATTCGGCGTCTTCATAGTCGTCCTGCATGATCGCGTATCCGCCCTTGACGATGATTCCGCGCGCGAACGAGTCGCTCGCCACCGCGAAGAGCAGTCCAAGCACGGCAAGAAACACTAAGAGTTTCTTCATTGAACCTGTCCTCCAGATATATAATCGTACTGCCTGTTGAATGCGCTTTGTTTATGTCGCAGGACGCTTAATCCGCGGCTCTTTTTATACAGCCCGTTTCGCCCTGTCAGATGACTGACTGAACGATACTCCGGTCCTCTCATGGTTCGGATGACGACAATAAGGATAATCATAAAAACGAATATCGTCAATCAAAAAACGAACGCGGGTGATGTATACGCCCGATAACGCCCGCGGCGTCTCAGCCGATGACCCCGGCCGCCCGCCGATACAGCTCCTCGTCCGGAGCGGACTCGCGCGCAATCCGTATGTGCCTGCGCGCGAGCTGCCTGTTGTTCATTTTAAAAGCGCACCTGGCTATGAGGTAGTGCAGCCGGTGAAATGACGGGTCTTCCCTCAACGCGCGCTTGAGCGCGCCGACGGCGTCGGAGAAACGCCCGCGTCGGGCGTGGATATCGGCCAGGGTGATGTAGGCGTAGACGAAGTGCGGGTTGAGCGCGATCGCCTTTTTCAGATACGTCTCGGCCTTGTCCGCATCGCCCCGGGCGATCCACTCCATCGCCATCTCGTACGAGTCCTCGGATTCGAGATAGTCGTACTCGTGCTCTTTCACGGCGCGTCTCCGGAGGCCGGCGCCGAAACGATCGCCTGCGCCGCGTTCGAGGCGATGGAGATCGAGAAGCTGAAATCGCGCGCCTCGAACGCGGTAATGCGGATCCGGTATAGTCCGGGCGTGAGTTTCCCGAGGGGGGCGTCCTTCACCGTACAGATCACGGTTTCGCGCTCGCTCTTCCAGTTGATATCATAGTTGCGCCCAATCTCCACATAAATGGTATTGCCGGCGCGGAGAGTGAAGGCCGATACGTCGAGCGCCTTCTCAACGACGAAGCAAACGCGCACCGAAGGATCAATATAGGCGCTTTGAATCGCCGTGTTTTTCGCGCTGACCGTAATTCGAATGCATTCCTCGGGTTTTTCGAGCGTAAAAAAGGCCTCATATGTGGGATGGTTATCGATCCTGTCTTTCGCAAGGAACTCCTTCGACGAGCTTCCCCTGTAGTAATTTTTAAAGGCGTACTCCCCGACCTGCGTCCTGGTCGTTGTCCCGCATGCCGACAACAAAAGGAACATGCCCAAAGCGGCGGCCATCGGGCTTCTCGGCGTATGCCAACCGGCGTCCTCTTGTAGTGCCATTAAACAGACTCCCCGCGCAACGTTACCCTTCACCGGGGCGGGCGCGTACGTACGCGCTTCCGCGTCCGAAACCGGTCCCCTCCCGGACACAAACAGTATGCAGAATTTATTACAAGCTGTCAAGCGGGTGACGGGTCATTTATTCAATCCGGTAATGGGCCTAACCAACTCATCCCCCCGTCCTCCCTCTCCTCGGAGAAGAAAAGTGAGAGTCAACGGCGGGTATCTTCCGGTTACATTTCGGCACGATTTATGCGTCCTGAAAAATTATACCGGGCCGAAAAATCTTCTTGCCTTATCGGCCATTTCTCCTCTGTAATACCATCCTGTTAAAAAGAGCGGTATCTTTGGCTTTCCGCACCCCGGCCTGCGCCCTGCACTGGCGTTGTGGGGCGTTCCGAAATAAAAAACGACACGACTACTGGCATATTACATGTTTCTTAAATCGATGGAAATATTCGGGTTCAAGTCTTTTGCTGAAAAGACCCCGATCGTCTTTGAGCCGGGAATCACGGTAATAGTGGGTCCCAACGGCTGCGGCAAGTCAAATGTGGTTGACTCCATAAAGTGGGTGCTGGGCGAGAAGCAGGCCAGGAACATCCGCGGCGAGAGGATGGAAGACATCATCTTCACCGGCACCGAATCACGAAAGCCGGTGTCGCTCGCGGAGGTGTCCATAACCATCGACAACACCAACCGCGTCCTCTCGCTCGACTCGGACGCGGTTACGGTGACCAGGCGCGTATTCCGCGACGGCGAATCCGAGTACCTCATCAACAAGTCTCCCGTGCGTCTTAAAGATATCGAGCAGCTCTTCATGGACACCGGCATCGGCAAATCGTCGTATTCGGTGATGGAGCAGGGCAAGATCGACATGATCCTCTCCAGCCGGGCCGAGGACCGCCGCTACATCTTCGAGGAGGCGGCCGGCATCTCCAGGTTCAAGTACCAGAAGAAGGAGTCGCTGCGCAGGCTCGAGGATACCGGCGCCAACCTGGAACGAATCAACGACATCATCCGCGAGATCGAGCGCGAGAAGGACCACAAGGCCAGGCAGGCCGAACGCACGAAGATATATCTCGGCCTCATGGCCGAACTCAAGGAGCATGACGTTCGGCAGAGCCTGCTGCGCTTCGGCGAATTCTCACGGCGCCGCGCGAAGGTCGACGCCGAGATAGAGAAGCTCACGCGCGAGCGCGAGGAGATCTCCTCGCGCGTCTCGGCCATCTCGGCCGAGAACGAAAAGGACGAAAAGTACAAGAACGACATACAGATACACCTCTTCGAGCTGGACAAAAAACTCCACACCTATAAACTCAAAGTCGAGGACATCGACTCGCGCACCGAGAAGAACCGCAGGCTCATCGAAGATCAGCACGAGCGGCGCGGCGCGGTCGAGAAAAACATAAAGGAGCGCACCGCCTCGCTCGAGCGCCTGCAGCAGGAAACGCTCAAGAACCAGGAAGACGGCGTGCGCATTAAGGGCAAGATAGAGGAGGACCGCGAAAGGTTGCAGGGCCTTTTCGATTCGCGGAAGCGGAAGATCGACTCGATCCACGCCTCGCGCGACAAAATCGAGGACAACCGCCGGCGAATCAAGTCAAACGACGAGAAGCTCAAGGGGCTGCGCGCGAGCCTCGAGGTGGTCATAAAGAAGCTCGTGGACGCCATCGAGAAGCGCAAGGCCGAGCTCGCGGGCTCGGAGGAGGAGCGCCTTAAAGTCCGCGCGCGGATCGACGAGAAGCTTTCCGGGCTCGAAGACTCGCTTCGCAGGGCTCTCGCGGCGCTGCGCCTGGGCGAGGCCGGCGACGCGGAGAAGGCCATCGCAGGTATCGACGTGGCGGCCCTGCGCGGAGACATCGCGACCTTCGAGGGCTTCGAGGACGGCTTTCGCTCCATCCTCTTCGACAAAACGGGCATCCACGCCGAGAAGGAGGGACTCGACCGCCGCATCCGCGAGATGATGGACGACAGCGAATCCGCCAACAACGACATCGCCGCGCTCGAGGAGCACATCAAAAACGAGCAGGCCGGGCTTGAAGACATTAACGCGATGATCGTGCGCATTGAGAAAGACCTCTCGAAGAACGAGAACGAGCGCGCGTGGATCGAGAAAAATTTACAGTCGCTCGCGCACCAGATGAAGGACATCGAACGGCAGATTGAAAACTATCGCGAGGACCAGGAGCGCTCGTCGAAGATCATCGAGAACCTCCAGAAAGAGATAAAGGAGTGGGAGGAGCGTCTCATCGAGTTCAACGACCGCAGCGAGGCGCTTAAAAAGACCATAGCCGAGTTTGCGGCCAAGCGCGACGAGGTCGAGAAGCGCGTCGCCGGCCGCCGCGACGTCTCGAAGAAGGACGCGGAGAGCCTGAAAAAGGCGGCGGAGCGCATCGGCGAGCAGGAGAAGGTGCAGGTCGAGATGGTCTTCAAGATCAACGGTATCGAGGAGCATCTCTGGACCGAATACGAAAAGCGCATTTCCGACCTTAAGGGCGTGCGGGTCGAGGAATCGCAGTTACCCGATATCCAGCGCGGCATACAGGAATTAAAGAAAAAGATACAGGACCTTGGCCCCATCAACAACCTCGCCATCGAGGAGTTCCGGGACTTGAAGAAGCGCTTCGAGTATTATATTGGCCAGAAAAAGGACATCGAGAAGGCGCGCGAGGACATCCTCTCGGTGATTCAGGACATAAACCGCACCTCGGTGGAGCTTTTCATCTCGACCTTTGCCGACATCCAGAGGAACTTTTCGGAGATATTCAAACAGCTTTTCGACGGCGGCGACGCGAGCCTCGAGCTCACCGACACGGAGAACGTGCTCGAGAGCGGTATCGAGATCTTCGTGAGGCCCCCCGGCAAAAAGCTCAAGAACATCAACCTGCTGTCGGGCGGGGAGCGTGCGCTCACGGCGATAGCGCTTCTTTTCGCCACCTACATGGTCAAGCCCTCGCCCTTCTGCTTCCTCGACGAGATCGACGCGCCGCTGGACGAGGAGAATATCGGACGCTTCGTCCGAATGCTGCAGCAGTTCGCCAGGGGTACGCAGTTCATGATCGTCACCCACAACAAGAAGACCATGAGCATCGGCGAGTCGATCTACGGCATCACCATGGAAGAGCCCGGCGTTTCGAAGCTCGTGTCGCTCAAGATGGAAAAGGTCGAGAAGAAGCCGGCGGAGCCGCAGGCGCAGGCCTGAAGAGCTTGATCGCGGCGACGCGGCGATCGCAACATTGCCGGTACCGGGAAACGATCCATCATATCACCATGCCGCAGACACGCGCCGCCGGGAAATGATGACCGATACAATGCAACAGTCATGATGAAGATCGTCGACCTCACGCACCCTGCCGAACCATCCCTCACTCATCAAACCCCTCCAATAACTCATCAATCCGCTCCTTAAGCCCCATAAGCGCCGAAATGGTCTTGTCCCCGCTGTCCTTCAGCATCTCGTCGTCTATATTTATTGTGGTACCGGCCGGGACCGTTTTGTCCCAATCCCTCCATGGACCCCTAACCGCCAGCATAAAGCACGCCGCCTGGAGGTCCGAACTCATCGACGCGAGCTCGCCCAGAATGCACCCCGGCGCCGCCCGGTACGATTCGCGTTCCTTCCACGACTCGCGCCTGAAATCGTCGAGCCTCGGAACGCCGCCCGCATCGTCCCCGCGGCCACCGTCCGCCTCGACCGCAGAGCCGCCCTCACCCTCGCCCGGAAAAATCTCCTCCGACCCGTCATCAAACAGCGGGCCGCACGACCGAACACCCACATTCTGTTTTTTCATATTCCCTCCAGAAAAATTGCCTGATCAATGCCACCCGCACCGTACGACACGCACGGCAAGCCCATTGAATGCAACCGGCAGGTTCCTCGCGAAAAAGCGCAATGCACCCATTACGCCCACAACCAGAAAACCAGAAAAACAACCCCGTAAACAAACCACTGCCGAACCCACATTCCCTCCGAATACGGCCTGGGCCATTCGATCAGAAACCAAAGGGCGCTCAACCACCACCCGGCATTCTCCATACCACACCTCCAGCAAACGATACGATACCCGACCGACAACCCGCCTCCCCGCCGCACTGCGACGCGTAAAACAAGCGGAAAAAGACGACGGCGCCCCGGAATATTCCGGAAGGTGACCGGGGCGCCGCAAACGGCGGTCCAATCGCACAACTGTCTGTATACGCACAATATAGGATATACAGCCCCGGCAATCTCTACCTTCGCGGTCTACCTTGAAATTTTTAAAAAAACCGACCAGCCTCGTCCCTCAGGCTCCCCTTTACCAAAGGGGAGCTGCCAGCGGCTGAGAGGATTTCGTTCATCCCGTTACAAATAGTATTGCAACCCCTCTATGTACATACTATCATTCAACAAAAAAAGGAGCCGCAATGGACCCTACCCCCATCCCCAATCCCGAAACGCGCCTCGGCGTCATCAAGCGCTGTCTGCACGTACTCGCCCTGCTGCAGAACCCGGCCGACCCGGTGCAGTGGAACGCCGGAAGCCTCGCCGACCTCCTCTCCATGGACGAGCCGCGCGACCCGATAACCGACAAGGCCGTCCGCGACTATATCCAAAAATACCTGGTAAACGAGTTCGGCATCGAGGTCACCACCGTAAAGGGCGGCCGCCACACCGGGCTGGGCATACCGCTGGACGAGGCCCTCCAGGCCCGCATGGCCGCGGTCTATTCGGGCTTCGTGACGAAGGACACGGGGCGCGATATTGTTTTACGAAAGCTCATGGCCCGCCACCCGCACGACGGCCTGTGGATGCTCGCGCGCGTATACTTCGCGGCGCTGTTAAAGAAAAAGATAGAGTTCGATTACACCCCCGCCACGGCCACCGGGCCGCGGCACTACCGCGTGCACCCGTACCACCTGGTGTTCCGCAACAACAACCTTTACCTGGTATGCCATAGTCTCTCGCATAACGTAACGGCGCTCTTTATCTTCAACCGCCTGTGCAACCTCGCCGTGCTCGACGATGAGTACCCCGAGGACGCCCCGCCGGTCGCGGAGATATTCCGCGACTCGCTGGGCTCGTTCATCGGCCGCAAGTACGCCGTGGTGCTCCGCTTCCATAAAACGCTCCTCCCGACAATGGAAGAAAACCTCTCCATCCTCGAACCCGACATCGGCCCCGACGGCGAAAACCACTACCGCGCATCCTTTACGGTCTCCGACGACCGCTTTCTCTGCAAACAGCTCTTTATGCATGGAAGAAGCGTGGAGATAGTCGAACCGCCCGACTTGCGAAAGACGATGATACGGATGCTGAAGGAGAGCATGGCGGTGTACCGCGCCATACGGAAAGGACGCACGGGGATTGCCCGTCGCGAACCGGGGTAACAGCCGGTCACCCATTCCCATGCTGTTCGATGACAATAAACCCCAAATTGACCGACTATTTTATTGCTTTCCACCCGGAGAGTGATTAAACTGATGGCAGATAAAACCACATTAAGAAATCAGCAACCCTCACTCTCTTCGTTTAAATGGTCGCCGGATTTATTGAAGCCCGGTCCACACGGAGGATTCCTTGCACTGTTCGTAAACGCATTGAAAACTGGAGGACGATATGGCTTTAACAGCACCGAAACTGCCGTTTCCGAACGATGCGCTCGAACCGCATATATCGGCAAAGACGCTCGAGATCCATTACGGAAAGCACCATAACGCCTATTTCACGAACCTCGGCAATCTCATCAGGGGAACGGAGCTTGAAAACGAGACTCTGGAAACCATCATAAAAAAAACATCCGGCGACGCGGCGAATCTGAAATAACGGCATCAGGGTGATGGTATAATGCGATAACCCCGGGGAAAAACCTTGATGAAAATAAACAGCGAAACCGTTTCCAGGCCTCTGCGGCGTCTGAGGTCCCGTCTTCTCGGCGCAGGTTTGTACGACGGCGCCGAGTCGCCCCTGCGTTCCGAGTTGTACAGCGCCCGTCAGATGGAGCGGCACGGAAAGATACTCGCCCGTTCCCACACCATCCACCCGGGGCGCACGCCCGATCAGAACCTTATCAGGCGCCTGGCCGAGAATGAGGCCGTACTGATCGATGTCTGCGTACTGCTGAGCGAGGCGGTCAGGGATAACCGCCGGATAACGCCGGCCGGGGAATGGCTGCTCGACAACTTATACCTCATCGAGGAGCACATTCACACCGGAAGAAAGCATCTGCCGAAGGGATACAGCCGCGAACTGCCCCGCCTACTCGACGGGGCTTCGGCCGGCCTTCCCCGGGTGTACGATATCGCCCTCGAGACGATATCGCACGGCGACGGCCGTGTGGACCCGGAGAACCTCGGCAGCTTCATCGCCGCCTACCAGACCGTCAGCGTTCTGAGGCTCGGGGAATTGTGGGCGATTCCGATCATGCTGCGCCTGGCGCTGATCGAGAACCTCCGCCGCGTCGCGGCGCGTATCGCCGCGGACATGATAAAGCAGAACCGCGCCGAATACTGGGCCGACCGGATGATCGAGATTGCGGAGAAGGACCCGAAAAGCCTTATCCTGGTGATCGCGGACATGGCGCGCTCGAACCCCCCGATGGTGAGCGCGTTCGTCGCGGAGCTCTCGCGCCGCCTTCAGGGCCAGAGTTCCGCCCTTGCCCTACCCCTTACCTGGATCGAACAGCGTCTTTCAGAAACGGGCCAGACCATCAAACAGCTTGTGCAGGCCGAGATACAGCAGCAGGCCGCGGACCAGGTCTCCATGAGCAACAGCATCGGAAGCCTTCGTTTTTTAGGCGCCATGGACTGGCACGAATTCGTCGAGACGATGAGCCACGTGGAGCAGACCCTGCGCGAGGACCCGAACGGGTCCTACCCTGGCATGGATTTCGCCACGCGCGACCGGTACCGGCACGTGATCGAAATGCTGTCCCGCCTCGGCGTTCTCTCCGAGCTCGACGTGGCGCGCTCGGCGATCGATCTGGCGGCTGAAGGCGCCTCGAAACACGGGAAGGAGGACCGCGCCGCGCATGTCGGCTTTTACCTTCTGGACGGCGGCCTGGGCCGGCTCGAACGCATGGCAAAGACGCGGATGTCCCCCGCCCGTGCGATTAAAAAAGTATCGCGACGGTTCGCCCTGTTCCTCTTCCTGGCCTCGATCGCGCTCTCGACGGCCTTCCTCGCATGGGGGGTGTTCGCATTGTCGCATACCGACGGACTCAATGGATGGACGCAGGCGCTCTTCGGCGTTCTGCTGGCGGTGTGCGCCGCACACCCGGCGGTTTCGCTCGTAAACTGGCTGGCCACGCTCCTGGCCCATCCCGACCTTCTTCCGCGGATGGACTTCAGCAGGGGCATCCCGCCTGAATATCGCACGCTCGTCGTTATCCCGACCATGATTACGAGCCCCGGCGCCGTCGAGGACCTGGCCGAGGCCCTCGAAGTCCGCTTCCTGGCGAACCGCGACGACAGCCTGCACTTCGCGCTGCTCACCGATTTCCGGGACGCCGAACGGGAAACCCTTCCGGAAGACGAGGCCCTGGTCGGCCTGGCCCGGGACAAAATAGCGGCGCTCAACCGGAAATACCGGGGCGAAACGAACGATACATTTTTCCTTTTTCACCGGCCGCGCCTCTGGAACCCGCGGGAACGGCTGTGGATGGGCTACGAACGGAAGCGGGGAAAGCTCGCGGACTTGAATTCGTTTCTGCGCGGCGGGCCGGCCGACCGCTTCTCGCATATCGTCGGGAACACCGGGGTTTTAACGAACGTCAGGTATGTCATCACCCTCGACACCGACACGCAGCTCCCCCGCGATTCTGCGCGGCAGTTCGCGGGGGCCATGGCCCACCCCCTCAACCGCGCCCGGTTCGATCCTTCCAGGCGGCGTATCGTCGAGGGATACGGCATCCTCCAGCCGCGTGTCGCGGCGATCCTCCCGGGCACAAACCGTTCGCGCTATGCGGAGCTGTGCGGGAGCGAGCCGGGGATCGATCCGTATACGCGCGTGGTCTCCGACGTCTACCAGGATCTGTTTAGTGAGGGGTCGTTTATCGGCAAGGGGATCTACGACATAGACGCGTTCGATCTGGCCCTCAAGGAACGCCTTCCAGAAAACCTGATCCTGAGCCACGACCTTTTGGAGGGGTGCTACGCGCGGGCCGGGCTTTTAAGCGATGTTCAACTGTACGAGGAGTATCCGTCAAGCTACGGCGCCGACGTAAACCGCCGGCGCCGCTGGATCCGGGGGGACTGGCAGATCATGCCGTGGATACTGCCGTTCGTTCCGGGACCGGATGGCGCGCCGGTGAAAAATCCGATCACCCTCCTGTCGCGATGGAAAATTTTCGACAACCTTCGCCGCAGCGTCACCGCTGTGGCCCTCACGCTCATCGCCCTTGCGGGGTGGACGCTGCTCTCCCCCGCCTGGCTCTGGACCATGGCCGTAATTGGAATCATCATGGTTCCTTCTCTGTTGATATCGATACTCGACCTGTTTAAAAAATCGAAAGACATGTTATTAAGACAGCACTTCACTGCCATGCTCGGGTCCGCCGGCTCGCGCCTGGCCCAGGGGCTCTTCGCGCTCGCGTGTCTTCCCCACGAGGCCTGGTACAGCACGGGCGCGATCGCGCTTTCCGCCTGGCGTTTGATTGTCACACGCAGGAGACTCCTCGAGTGGAACACGTCGGGCAATGCCGGCCACCGGGGCCTGGCGGGTTCGTTTCTGTCCATGGCGGTCGCGCCGATTACAGCGGTTTCGGCGGCGGCGTATCTGGCGATGTCGGACCCGGCCGTCCTTGCGGTCGCTGGGCCCGTGCTGGCCCTGTGGTTCGCCTCCCCCGCTCTTGCGTGGTGGCTCGGCCGGCCGCTGGCCCGGCCCGAGACGGGACTTTCCACCGATCAGACCCTCTTTCTCAGGAATATTTCACGAAAGACCTGGTCGTACTTCGAGCGCTTTGTCGGTCCGGATGACAACTGGCTCCCGCCCGACAACTTCCAGGAAAATCCCGTCCCTGTTGTGGCCCACCGCACCTCGCCCACCAACATGGGGATGGCGGTCCTCGCCGACCTGGGGGCCTACGACTTTGGCTACCTTACCGCGGGCCAGCTCATCGAGCGCCTGTCGAACACCTTTCATACGATGGGAACCATGGAAAAATACCGGGGGCATTTTTACAACTGGTACGACACCCGGACACTGAGGCCGCTGTATCCGCTGTACATATCCACGGTGGACAGCGGCAACCTCGCCGGGCACCTGCTGACGCTTCGCTTTGGCCTGCTTGCGCTACCCGATCATGCCTTCCCGTGGGCGGGAATGCTTGTGGGTATCGGGGACACGCTCGGGGTCCTCGAGGACGTCGCGGGAGACGCCGCACCGGCCGGACTCGCGCGGCTCCGTAAAGAAATCGAATCCGCCGCCCCCGGCGCCGCACCCCGGGCGGCCCGCGCGTTTTTCGAACAGCTTGCCGCGTATGCCGATGAAGTCGCCGCGCTCACGGACGCCGATCCCGGAAGCGAGACGGCCTGGTGGGCGAGCTCACTCGCCCGTCACTGCCGGGCCGCCCTCGACGAGCTGACGTTTCTCGCACCGTGGACATCGCTTCGCGTTCCCCCGGACACGCTCGACAGCCTCCCCGGTATCGATACAATTCCGACACTGCGCGAGCTGGCCGCGCTCGAAGCGAAACTATCACCCCGGATCGAACGCCGTTTCGGGGCCGGCGCGACGCCGGCGGAACGCGAATGGCTCACCGAATTGCAACGGGTTCTGATGGAATCGGGCGAGAAAGCCGGCAGGCGTATCGCCGCAATCGAGCGGCTCGCGCTTCAATCGAACGAACTGGCGACGATGGAATACGACTTCCTCTACGACAGGGGCCGCCACCTCCTCGCCATCGGCTACAACGTCAATGAGCGGCGGCGCGAAGAGGGCTTCTACGATCTCCTGGCCTCAGAGGCCAGGTTCGGCAGTTTCGTGGCGATCGCGCAGGGGCATATCCCCCAGGACAACTGGTTCGCCCTCGGCCGTCAGCTCACCGTCGCCGACGGCCGGCCCATCCTGATGTCGTGGAGCGGATCGATGTTCGAGTATCTCATGCCGCTTTTGACGATGCCGTTGTACGACGACACGCTCATCGACCAGACCTGCAGGGCGGCGGTGAAGCGGCAGATCGAGTACGGGAGACAGCGCGGCGTCGCATGGGGGATTTCCGAATCCGGTTACAACATGGTCGATGTCAGCCTCAACTACCAGTACCGTGCGTTCGGCGTTCCGGGACTCGGGTTCAAACGCGGACTCGCCGACGACCTGGTAATCGCCCCCTATGCCTCGATGCTTGCACTCCTGGTGGCGCCCGCCGAAGCGTGTCTGAATCTGCAGAAGCTCGCGGACGAGGGCTTTACCGGCAGGCACGGGTTTTACGAGGCGATCGACTACACTCCGTCCCGTCTCAAGTACGGGAGGCCGTATGCCGTGGTCCGGTCGTTCATGGCGCACCATGCAGGGATGAGCTTTCTTTCCCTGGCCGGTGTGCTCCTGGACCGTCCGATGCAGAAACGATTCCAGGCCGATCCGCTCTTCCAGGCGACCATGCTGCTGCTTCAAGAGAGGATACCCAGGGCCACGGCGGTGTACTCGCATACCGCCGTGCTCTCGGAGATAAAGACGAGTTCTGCCGGGCCGGAGATGCCGGTACGCATAATACCCCTGCCCGACACCCCGATCCCGGAAGTCCAGCTTCTTTCAAACGGCAATTATCACGTGATGGTTTCGAGCGCGGGGGGCGGATACAGCCGGTGGAGGGACCTCGCCGTAACGCGCTGGCGCGAAGACGGCACCCGCGACAACTGGGGGACCTTCTGTTATATCCGCGACACGGCAGGCGGCGAGTACTGGTCGAACACCTGTCAGCCCACCCTGAAAGAGCCCTCCCATTACGAGGCGGTTTTCTCCGAGGGACGCGCCGAGTTTCGCCGTCGCGACAACGACATCGATACGCTTACCCTTATCGTCGTATCGCCCGAGGACGACATCGAATTGCGCCGGATCCGGTTGACCAACATGTCCCGTAAAAAAAGGACCATCGAAATAACGAGCTACGCGGAGGTTGTACTTTCTCCCCCCGCCGCGGACTCCCTGCATCCGGCATTCGGCAATCTCTTCGTCCAGACCGAGATCGTCGGCCGGAGGCATGCGATCCTCTGCAATCGACGTCCCCGCTCCACAGGCGAAAAACCGCCGTACATGTTTCATCTTGTGACCCCACGCGGCGCCGGCACGGAGGAAGTATCCTACGAAACCGACCGCATGCGCTTCATCGGCCGTGGGAACAGCATCGCCGATCCGCAGGCGATGGACACGGGCGCAGTGCTCTCGGGAAGCGACGGTTCGGTGCTGGATCCGATCGTCTCGATACGGCATCGGATAGCCCTCGGCCCCGAAGAAAATCGTACGATCGATATCGTGACCGGCATCGGCCAGACGCGCGAAGACGCCCTCGGGCTTGTCGACAAATACCAGGACCGCCACCTCGCCGACCGCGTCTTCGACCTGGCGTGGACGCACAGCCAGGTGATGCTCCTGCACCTCAACGCCACCGAGGCCGACGCGCAGCTTTTCGGGCACCTTGCCGGCTCGATCATCTATGCCAACGCGAACCTTCGCGCCGACCCGAACATCATCATCAACAACCGTCGTGGACAGCCGGGCCTGTGGGGGTACTCGATCTCGGGCGACCTGCCGATCGTCCTGCTGCGGATCGAGGACGCGACCAACATCAACCTGGTGCGTCAGCTCGTGGGCGCGCACGCGTACTGGCGGGTTAAAGGACTTCCGGTGGACCTCGTTATATGGAACGAAGAGCACGCCGGCTACCGGCAGCTTCTCCACGACCAGATCATGGGACTCATAGCCTCCGGCGCGGAAGGCGACCTGACCGATCGCTCGGGCGGCATCTTCCTGCGGCACGCGGACCAGATATCGGCCGAGGACCGCATCCTCATCCAGACGGTCGCCCGCGCTATCATTACCGACAGACGGGGCGCGCTGGCCGACCAGATCAACCGCAAGGGCGCCGCGCGAATCCCCGTACCGCAGATCGCGCCGTCGCGGACCCACCGGGCCGAGCAGGCGGCGGGCACGACGCTCCCGCGCACCGACCTTATTTTTTATAACGGTTGCGGCGGGTTCACCCCCGACGGCCGGGAGTACATAATCACGACCGCGCCCGGCCAGCGTACGCCCGCTCCATGGGTGAACGTGCTCGCGAACCCGGACTTCGGGACCATCATCTCCGAGAGCGGCATGGGCTACACATGGGCCGGGAACGCACACGAGTTCCGCCTCACCCCATGGCACAACGATCCGGTAGGCGATTCGGGAGGGGAGGCCTTTTACCTGCGCGACGAGGAGCGCGGACACTTCTGGTCTCCCATGCCGCTGCCCGGCCGCGGGGCAACGCCCTATGCGACCCGCCACGGGTTCGGGTACAGCGTCTTCGAACACACGGAGCGGGGTATCCGATCGGAGGCATGGGTGTACGTCGGCCTGGACTCCAGCGTGAAGTTTACGGTACTGAAGGTGCATAACGAATCGGGACGGCCGCGCAGGCTCTCGGCCACGGGCTACATGGAATGGGTGCTGGGAGATCTGCGCCCGAAAACGGCCATGCACATAACCACCGAAATCGACCCGGATACCGGCGCGCTCCTCGCACGGAACCCATATAACACGGATTTCGCCGATCGGGTCGCCTTCTTCGACGTGGACGACGTTACCAGAAGCGTAAGCGGTGACCGTGCCGATTTTCTCGGACGAAACGGCACGCTCCGGAACCCGGCCGCAATGGGCAGGGTGAGGCTCTCCGGCCGGGTGGGGTCGGCGCTGGACCCCTGCGCGGCCATCCAGGTGCCGTTCGAGCTCGCCGACGGGCAGGGGCGCGAGATAACCTTCAGGCTCGGCGTGGGGCGGGATGCTGATGACGCCGAAAACCTGATACGCCGTTTCCGGGGACCGGCCGCCGCGCACGAAGCCCTGGAAGCGGTCTGGCAGTACTGGAGCCACACCCTGGGCGCGGTGCAGGTTGAAACACCGGACCAATCGTTGAACGTGCTGGCGAACGGCTGGCTCATCTACCAGACGCTCGCATGCCGAATGTGGGCGCGAAGCGGATACTACCAGTCGGGCGGCGCCTTCGGCTTCCGCGATCAGCTGCAGGACGTTATGGCGCTCATCCATACCGAACCGCGCCTTGTTCGCAGGCACCTGCTGCTCTGTGCGTCACGCCAGTTCGACGAGGGGGATGTCCAGCACTGGTGGCATCCCCCGTCGGGCAGGGGCGTTCGCACGCACTGTTCGGACGATTTCCTCTGGCTCCCGCTGGCCACGGCACGCTACGTGCTCGCCACCGGGGACACGGGAGTGCTTGATGAGCCCGTCCAGTACATCAGGGGCCGTCAGCTGAACGCGCAAGAGGAATCGTATTACGATCTCCCCGCCCGTTCCGAACATTCGGCCACCCTGTACGATCACTGTGTCCGGGCCCTTCAGAAGGGCGAAAATTACGGCGAGCACGGCCTCCCCCTCATCGGCTCGGGGGACTGGAACGACGGAATGAACACGGTGGGAGAGAATGGCAGAGGGGAAAGCGTGTGGCTGGGATTCTTCTATCATTATGTGCTCACGCGCTTCGCCGCGATCGCCGAGGCGCGCGGCGACCAGGCGTTCGCCCAGCACAGCAGGGAGGAGGCCGTCCGGCTGGGTGAAGACATCGAGCGGCACGGCTGGGACGGCGAATGGTACCGGCGCGCGTATTTCGACGATGGCACTCCCCTCGGATCGGCGGCCAGTCCCGAATGCCGGATCGATTTCATAGCGCAAAGCTGGGCTGTTCTCTCCGGGGCGGGGGACCCCGCCCGCGCGCGCATGGCGATGGAAGCGGCCGATCAACATCTCGTCCGCAGAGAGCATGGCCTGGTCCAGCTCCTCTATCCGCCGTTCGATACATCGGATTTGAACCCCGGCTACATAAAGGGATATGTTCCCGGCGTGAGGGAGAACGGGGGACAGTACACGCACGCCGCGGTATGGGCGGCCATGGCGTTCGCCGCGATGGGCGATAAAAAACGCGCCTGGGAGCTGCAGAAAATGATCAACCCGGTCAACCACGCACACTCGCCCGAGGGGAGCGCGACCTACAAGGTGGAACCGTACGTGATGGCCGCCGACGTCTACTCCCTCTCCCCGCATACGGGACGCGGGGGGTGGACATGGTACACCGGATCGGCGGGCTGGATGTACCGGCTCATCATGGAATCACTTCTTGGGCTGGGGCTCGAAAAAGACCGGCTGACGCTTTGGCCCTGCATACCGGCCGACTGGGACTCGTTTAAAATACATTACCGGTACCGGGAAACGATCTATCATATCACCATACTGCAGACACGCGGCGCCGTCCCCGGCACGAGCGTGACCGTCGACGGTGCACCACCGCCCGATATGGCGATACCGCTCGTCAACGACCACCGGGAGCATTCGGTCGAGGTGAGGATCAACATCGTTGAAGAGTGAGGGTGCGGGGCGAGGCCTTCCGCTTCGAAATCGGTTGGCACAAACTCGAAGACGACGATTCGAGTCATCGTCTTCGCTGCACATTCCAGCCCCATCCTGCCCCCGTGAAGCCCCGCGCACGACGCGCGCGAGGCGAGGATGATACAGGACGTATCTTCCGCAGCCGAACAAAAAGCCCTGGGAACAACCTTTCGCAAAACACACAGCTCCATCTCCGCAAAAAACCTAAAACCATCACGGTCGCGGCCGGGAAAATATTTTTCTGGTTAATTGTGCGCCGTAATGATACAACGGGCACGGGCTGTTATGCAGGGACGAAAGATTAACGAGGTCGATTATGCGCAAACAATCAACCGGTCGCGCGACAAGCGCGCTGACGCTCGCACTGATATTCACGGGAGGTATGATGATGGGATGCTCCGGAAAAAGGCCCGGCTCCATCGGAGTTAAGGATGGAAGGCTCGCCCCCTGCCCCTCCACCCCCAACTGCGTCTCGACCAGGAGCGAAGACCCCCGGCACGCCATCGCTCCGCTGAGGTTCTCCGGCCCGACCGCGGAGGCCAGGGTGCGCCCGCTCGGAGCGCTCGGCGGGATGAAGCGCTGCAGGATGGTTACCGTCGGAGACTCCTGCATCCATGCCGAATTCACTTCGGCGCTCTTCCGCTTCGTCGATGACGTGGAGTTCCAGATCGATGCAGAAAGCGGCCTCATCCACTTCCGCTCGGCCTCGCGCCTGGGGCATTCGGACCTCGGCGTCAACAGAAAACGCATGGAGTCCATCCGCATGGCCTTCGAGAAGAGCGCCGGATCAAAACTACCGTGAAAGTGATCGACCTCACGCACCCCATCACATCCGCCATGCCGGTATATCCCGGCACCGCGCAGCCGTCGATTGAGCGCACGAACACGCTCGAGCCTGACGGCTTTCTCGAGCACCGTCTTGGCATGCACACCCATACGGGCACGCACATGGACGCACCCGCTCACATTCTGCCGGGCGGCGCGACGCTCGATTCGTACCCGGCCGAACGCTTCATGGGGCCGGCCTTCATGATAGAAGCCTTTGACGGACCTTGCGACATCGCGACGCTTCGGGCGTACGAGGACGAAATCCGGAAGTCGGACTTTCTGATCATGCGTACCGGCTGGGGGGAGAAGTGGGGCACCGACGGGTATTTCCGCGGCTTTCCCGTGCTCGGCACCGACGCTGCGGACTGGCTGTGCGGAATGGACCTCAAGGGCTTCGGCGTGGACGCCATTTCGGTGGACCCGGTCGAAGACGCGTCACTTCCGGTGCATCACGTCCTGCTCGAAAGCGGCATCCTCATCATAGAGAACCTGGCCAATCTCGGCATGCTCGCATCGCCGCGCCTGGTGTTCGTGTGCCTGCCGCTCCGTATTTCGGGGTCCGACGGCGCGCCCGCGCGCGCCGTGGCTATTGTATGAATGGGGCCGACCGACTGAAAGCCGGCCGTATTCGTCATCGGAAGATTATTCGACGTCCGACGTCCCCGTGCTGAAGTGCCACACGGCCGACAGGGTCACTCCATAAAATTTATGCTTCGTGTCTCCGTCCGCCGCCCTGGTCTCGAAGTTCTGATAGCGGACGCCTGCAGTTATCGTCGTGGCGATGGGCGTGATATAGCAGGCCAGTCCCAGCGCGGTGTTATATCCAACCTCGACCCAGTCAGCCCAGGGGTCCCTCTGCAATCCAAAGAGATACATGACCGAGACGTTCGCGATGGCGAAGAGCGAATCGGAGAGCGGAAGGGTGAGGCCCGCACCGATGCCGGGTCCATAGGAGATCTGTTTGACGTCGAGACCCTGCTGATCGCATGTAGTGTCGTAGCGCATGTATTTGAACCCGGCGAATACCTTGAAATACCTGTTCAGTGAATAGTTCAGCGCGCTGTCGGAATCGTAGCGTCGGTAGGTATATTCGTCGGGGTTGGAATCGCTTTCCGCGTGATAGGTTCCGATAAGCAGCACGCTGGTAAGCGACCAGCGCTCGGCGAAATCCACGCCGAACACCGGGCCCAATAGGGGCTTCGGATCGGTTGAATAGCCGCCGGCCGGCGAAACATCCCACCAGGCATACCAGCTCGACAGGCCAAGGCTCACGCCCGCGTCGGCCCTCGCGGGAGCGACGATCGCCGCCGCCAGCAGGGCGAGGAGAGTAAATGTGCACCATGTTCATTTCTTCATGCGTCCTCCAGAGGCATCTCGCCGTGGGCGAGTCATCGAGCCGTTCAGACCCCAGTCGTACCGCCTTCCTTCCCTTCCCCGTACTCCTCTATCGTTCTTTTCAGTCCGTTGACCATGTCAACAAGCTGGTTCGAGTCGTAGGCCATCTTCACCGCGTAGGCGGTGCTGTTCTGAGACCGGTCGCTCATGTCGGACAGGCTCTTCACTATTTCGGCCACCGCGCTTCGCTGCTCCACCGTGGCGCCGCTTATCTCCTCGGAGCGTCCGCGCACCAAAAGCGCGCTCTCGTTCACCTGCCGGTTGGTCTCCATCTGTCGTCGTTTGAACTCTTCGAGCCCGGCGATGGTAGCGCCGACCCGGCCGATCCCCTCTATTATTTCCTTGATAACGCCCACGGCGAGAGAGGAGCCCGACAGACCGCGCGATATCTCCGCCTCGTTGTTGCGGATGAGCTCCTCGATCGACTTGATGCTCGACGCCGTGCGATCGGCGAGCTTGGAGATCTCGTCGGCGACCACGGCGAAGCCGCGGCCGGCATCGCCCGCGCGCGCCGCCTCGATGGCCGCGTTAAGCGAAAGCAGGTTGATCTTGTCTGAGATGTCATTGATGATGCCGATGATGCCCGTCATCTCGTGAGAGCTCTCGTTGATCTTGCGGATGCCATCCTCCATGGTGCGCAGGTGGTTCTCGCCGTTCTGCGCGCGGCCCGTGATCTCGCGCGTCGCCGCGAGCGACTCGGTGATGGCGCCGTCCAGTCCGTCGATGACGCCCGACAGCTCGTCCAGCGCGCCGATGAGACCGCGCAGGCTTTCAAGCTGGTCCTTCGCGTTCTTGGCGATGCGGTCGATACCGCCCGAGATCTCTCCCGCCGTGCCGGTGATGCTCGCGATCGACGAGGCCTGGTCGTGCGCCCCCTCGGAGAACTCGTCGCTCTGGCGCGACATGCTCTCCATGGCCTCTACCACCTTCCGCGAGCTCTCCATGAGGACGTGGCGTATGAACACGTTCGTCTCGGCGTTCTTCCTGGACTCGTTGTTGGCGAGCTCGACGCTCCGCTCGAAAACCTTGAGCAGGAGATACGACATGAGATAGAGAAAGCCTATGGCGAAGAGCGTGTTAATGAAGGCGATCGTGACGAGCTTGTCCGAAAACTGGTGCGGAAGTGACCGCATGATGATGAAGAGCGCGGTGTTCGTGGCGGCCATTACCGCCGAAATCACCGTGAGAAAAAAAATGTTGCTGAAGACCGCGCACATGACGATGCAGGGAAAAATGAAATAGATGTACGACGTGAGCGAAAGCTCAATCTCCATGTAAGGCTGGCGTATGAGCCCCGCCACCACGGCCACCGCGCCGAACGCGATGAAGATGTTTGCCGCGGCCATATAGCTCCCCTTTCGCAGGAACACCAGTCCGGTAGAGAGCCCTCCGAGCAGTATCGCCGTCATGGGGATGGTGACGAGGAAATCCCTCCAGCCGGCGAAGAGCATGCTGAACTGCATCGTGAAGGAAAAAAACACGAAGGCGGTGAGGAAATACAACAGCAGCCTGGCGCGGGTGCGCAGCAGGTAGTTTTCGTTCTCGTAGGCTGACAGAAAGTAATTCCGGTATCGCGCAAGCATAACGTCCTCCCGGCGGCGTCCGTCGCCCGGGTGTCCGGGCCCGGCCGCGCGCCTAATTTTTATCTCTCAGGCCGACAAGGATGATGATAAACGCGACGGCCGACATGGCGCCCCCGAACATAAAGGGCCAGGCCGTGCCCGCGTACGCGTACAGGAGCCCCGCGATGACGCTTGCGGGCAGAAGCGCCACGCCGACGATCGTGGCGAAAAGCCCCATCACCGTGCCGCGCCGCTCGGCGGGCGCGAGGTCGGCAACCAGCGCCTTCTCGACGCCTTCGGTCAGCGCGTAATAGACCCCGTAGAGCGCCCAGAACGCCCAGAGGTAGCCCTTCGTTTCACCGCCGATAAAACCGAACGCGAGGTAAATGGCCGAATAGAGCGCATAGCCCGCCAGGATGATTTTCGTGCGGCCGGCGCGGTCCGAAAGGCTGCCCAGCGGCGTGGAGAGCACGGAGGTCGTCAGGTTGAAGACCATGTACATGAGAAGCATGTCGGGAAGACCGACCCCCGCGTCCATGGTTTTGAGGAGCAAAAACTGGTTGCTCGAGTTTCCCAGCGTGAAGATGAACACCGCGAGGAAAAATATCTTCAGACGGTGGTCCATTCCCGCAAGCGAAAAGCTGACCGTCGGCCGCTCGCCGGACTGATGGTCGGCGCGCTTTTCGCGGACGAGAAAGAGCATGACCACCCCGATAAACGCGGGAACGAGCGAGATGAGGAACAACATATAGAAGGCATCCAGATCAGTGATGGTCTTTGTTACCGGATCGAGGTAGGCAAGACTCAGAAAATAGCACACGGCCACGCCGATGAGCGCGCCCGAATAGTCCATGGCGCGGTGGAAGCCGTAGGCCCTGCCCTTTATTGACGGGTCGACCGAATCGGCGATCAGCGCGTCACGCGGAGCGGTGCGCACGCCCTTTCCGACCCGGTCGGCGAAGCGGGCGAGCAGGATAAAGCTCCAGCCGAGACCCGCCGCCAGGTATAGGAGCTTGGAGAGCGCCGAGAGCGAATAGCCGGCGATTGTTAGCGGCTTCCTGCTCTGGAAGCGGTCGGATATATAGCCCGAATACACTTTAAGAAGGCTCGCCGTGGCCTCGGCGATCCCCTCGATGACGCCGAGCACCGGCCCCACCATGGTCTTCGACGACGCCATCACCGCCGACACGAAGGCCTGGATGAGCGGATAGATCATCTCCGAGGAGATGTCCGTGAAAAACGAGGTGAGGCCCATCAATGTAACGTTGCGACCGATCGGCTTCTTTCCGGTTTGTTGTTCGTTCATGTCCGGGCCCTGACAGTATCTCTTTGCGTGTCCGTTCGCGCGGGGGATACGCCGCGGCACGGGACACCCGCACCATAAAGGCGCTCCCCGGCAAAAAACAAGCAGTTTTTCACCAGTTTGATGCCGGCCCGATTCATCGCCCGGAGGGAGAAGCGGGAAGCGTCGGGCCAAAAGCCGCTACGTATTCTTCATTATGCGAGTTGTGCTTGTTGCCACCGGAACGACAGAACGAGCGATGGACACTCTATCTGTCCGGATTTCCCCGCCCCGATAAAAAATGCTTGCCTTGTGCGCGCGGGCCCGCGAAGTATCTTTTTGTATAGATGAAGGCCGCTCGAACGGCGGGCGGAATCCGATTCCCGCCCGCACACCACTACCGGGAACCCAGCGAACATATGGACTTAAGTCACATTAGAAATTTCTCAATCATAGCACACATCGACCACGGCAAGTCGACCCTGGCCGATCGCATTATCGAAAAATGCGAGCTGGTCGAGCGGCGCAACCACGTGGAGCAGATGCTCGACACCATGGACATCGAGCGCGAGCGCGGGATCACTATCAAGTCGAACACCATTACGCTTAACTACCGCTCGAAAAGCGGCCAGGCCTGCATCTTTAACCTCATCGACACGCCGGGGCACGTGGACTTCACCTACGAGGTGTCCAGGGCGCTCGCCGCCTGCGACGGCGTACTCCTGGTTGTGGACGCCTCTCAGGGTGTCGAGGCGCAGACGATCGCCAATCTCTACCTGGCCCTCGAAAGCGACCTGGCGATACTGCCCGTCATCAACAAGATCGACATGCCCAGCGCCGACGTGGAGCGCACGAAGGAAGGCATCCGTAAATCGCTGGGGCTCAATCCGGACCACGCCGTCCTGGTCTCCGCCAGAGAAGGCATCGGCATCGAAGAGCTGCTGGAGCGGATAGTGGAGGTGATCCCTCCCCCGCAGGGCGAGATCGACCGGCCGCTTTCGGCGCTGGTCTTCGACTCCTACTTCGACAAGTATGTCGGGGCCGTCGTCAAGGTGCGTATATTCAACGGCAAGGTCCGCCGCGGCGATCTGGTAAAGTTCATGTCGACCGACAAACAGTACGAAGTGACCGAGGTCGGCATATTCAGGCTGGTCCGCGAGAAGGCCGACGCGCTCACGCCCGGCGACGTAGGCTACATCATCGCCGGCATTAAAACCGTAAGCGACACCAAGATCGGCGACACTATAACGCACGTCCATAACCCGGCCGCCGAGCAGCTCAAGGGCTTCAGGGAGGTAAAGCCCATGGTGTTCTCCGGGCTCTACCCGATGTACAGCGACGACTACGAGGCTCTTAAAGATGCGCTGTCCAAACTGCGCCTTAACGACGCCTCGCTCATCTTCGAGCCGGACAACTCGTACGCGCTTGGCTTCGGCTTCCGCTGCGGCTACCTGGGACTCCTTCATATGGAGATCGTGCAGGAGCGCCTCGAACGCGAGTTCGACCTGGCGCTGGTCACCACCGCGCCGAGCGTGGAATACCGCATCACCGGGCAGCGGGGGGATATCTTCACCATCGACAACCCGGTCAAGATGCCCGATCCCGGCCTCATCGAAAAGATCGAGGAACCCTATGTCGTGGCGACCATCATTACCCCGGCGGAGTTCGTCGGCAACATCATGTCGCTCGTCCAGGACTGCCGCGGCATCCACAAGGACATGCAGTACATCGACGCCACGCGCATGCAGCTCCACTACGACCTTCCGCTCTCGGAGATCGTGTTCAACTTCTACGACAAGCTGAAGTCCTATTCGAAGGGCTATGCCTCTTTCGACTACGAGTTCAGGGACTTCAGACCGTCCGAGATGGTCAAGGTCGACATCCTGGTGAACGCCGAGCCCGTGGACGCCCTCTCGTTCATCGTCCACAAGGACAAGGCCTACTACCGCGGCAAGGAAATCATCGAGAAGCTGAAAGACATCATCCCGCGCCACCAGTTCAAGATCCCCCTGCAGGCGGCCATAGGCGCGAAGATCATCGCGCGCGAGAACATCTCGGCGATGGGCAAGAACGTCACCGCCAAGTGCTACGGCGGCGACATCACCCGCAAGCGCAAGCTCCTCGAAAAGCAGAAGGAGGGCAAGAAGCGCATGAAGCAGATCGGCTCGGTGGACATCCCGCAGGAGGCCTTCATGACCATCCTGAGGATCGACTGACCGCACCGCGAATCAGCGCGTCCCGACCGGCAGGCCATGGACGGAAATGAAATAATCGGAAAGGCCCTGGAGTACGCCAGGGAGCGTATGGCCGCGGTCAAACCCAGCCACGGCTGGGACCACGTTGAGCGCGTTACGGAACTCGCCGTGCGGCTGGCCGGCGCCGAGGGCGCCGACGCCTTCATCGTGCGCCTGGCCGCCATTCTCCACGACATCGCGCGCGCCGAAGAGGACGCCGCGCCCGGAACGATCTGCCACGCCGAGGCGGGCAGCCGCGAGGCCTATGATTTTCTTTTCGGCGCCGGCCTGGACGGGGAGCGCGCCCGGCACGTTGCCGACTGCATCCTGACGCACCGCTTCCGGAAGGCCCGCGCGCCCGTTACCCTCGAGGCCGCCGTGCTCCACGACGCCGACAAGCTTGACGCGATCGGCGCGATCGGCATCGGCAGGGCCTTTCTTTTCGCCGGAGAGGTCGGCGCAAAGGCGCATAACGGAAATATAGATGTCGGGAGGACGGAGCCCTACTCCGAGGAGGATACGGCCTACAGGGAATACAGCGTGAAGCTCCGGCACCTGAAGGAGCGCATGCGAACGGCGGGGGGAAGGCGCATCGCCGAAGAGCGGCACGAGTTCATGGTGGGATTTTTCGAGAGGCTGGACCTGGAGCACCGGGGAGAGGCCTGACCCTGGGAGGGACGTCCGTTCAATCGACTACGAACCGGTATCCCACCGCGGGTTCCGTGACTATGATCGCCGGCCGCGAAGGGTCCTTCTCCAGCTTCTTTCTCAGCGCCGCGATATACACGCGCAGATAATTCGTCTCGCTCTCCATCCCCGGCCCCCATATCTCCCTCATTATCTGGCGTTGCGTCAGCACCTTCCCCGGGTTCCTGGCGAAAAGCGTGAGGAGCTCGTATTCGAGCGGGGTGAATTTAACGACAAGCCCGTCCACCGTTACTGTTCTCCTGGAGAAATCGACGGCGATGCCGTTATGGGTGAAGACCGGTTCATCGGTTTCCTGCTTTATTCTACGAAGGATGGCCCTGATGCGCGCCAGCAGCTCCCCCATGTTGAAGGGTTTGGTAATGTAATCATCGGCGCCGTTGTCCAGCAGCTCGATCTTGTCGTGTTCCGATTCGCGGACCGTAAGCACGATCACCGGCGCGTGGTACCATTCCCGCAGTTTTTTGAGCACCTGGATTCCGCTCATGTCCGGAAGGTTCAGGTCGAGCAGAATGATATCCGGTTTTTTCATGACCGTGAGGGTTATGCCGTCCTCGCCTCTTTCGGCCTCGAACACGCGGTATCCCCGGCTCTCGAGCCCCACCCTGAGAAAGCGACGGATCTGTATCTCGTCATCGATGACGAGTATGGTTTCAGTTTCCATGATCAGGGACTCATTCCGCTTTTTCCTTCATCTCGACCGGAAGGAAAATGACAAACCTCGCCCCGCCGGTCGCTTTATTCTCCGCGCGGACGCTCCCCCCGTGAAGCTCCACGATCCCTCTGCTGATGGACAACCCGAGGCCGAGTCCTCCCTGTGATTGAGTCCGCTCCATCCGGTAGAATTTGTCAAAAAGCTTTTGTATATCCTCCTCCGGCAGACCCTTCCCCTCGTCCTCTACGGTGATCGTAACGCCGTCCCCGGCCCCGGATACCGAAACGCACACCGGAGTGCCCTCTTCGGTATGCACCATGGCGTTATGGATGATGCAATAAATCGCCTGCTCCATGAGGTTGTAATCGACCCGTATGAGCGGAATGTCATCCGGGCAATTCACCGTCAGCGGGTGTTTCTCCAGATGAGGCCCCAGCCTTCCCATGGTGATGCCTAAAATATCGGAAATATCGTTCCAGTCCAGGTTGAGCCTGAGCCTGCCGGATTCGATCCGGCTCATGTCGAGAAGATTGTCCACAAGGCGTATCAGCCGCTCGGAGGCCCCCTGTGTTTCACTCAGCAAACTGTTCCTGATACGGGTATCATTCCCGACCGACGGATCCATCATCGTGCTGATCAGGCCCTTGATCGCGGTAAGCGGGGTCCTGAGCTCGTGGGTTATCGAATTCAGCAGTATACGGTAATGCCGCTCCGACTCTTCGGCCACCATGGCCTTCCTGCTCATGGTCGAAAGCCGCTCGCGCTCCAGACGAACCGCCAGCTGGTATGCGATATTCTGCAGAAATCCGAGCTGTTCCAGGGAAAAAACGATCCCGGAGTCCGGGCGAAGGCCCATCACTCCCGCCATCCTTCCGGGGGCCGCGAGCGGAATATAGTGCACACCCCCTCCCGACAGCGTATCGGTGAAGAGGCCCGCAGGTTTTTTATTCCTGAACGCCCATTCCGCGACAGCGCGCTCACCGTCTCCCACGGAAAGCCCGCCGCTTTTATGAGGCTCGCCCAGCGACGCCCCGGCTTCATCCGCCGGGAACACCGCCACCTTCGATTGAAAGCTGTTCTCGATATACGATACCGCGGTGTCGAGAACCTCGTCCATTCCAAACGCCGCCGAGAGCGCCCTCGAAAACTCGTACATGCCCGAGATCCGTTCCTCGCGCGCGCGCAGCGCAAGCTCCTTCAGCCGCAGCTTCGAGGTCAGGGCCCCCATGACGGTGGCGATGACGAAATACATACCGAACATCAGCGCGTCCTCCAGCCTCGCTATCCGAAAGGTCAGTATGGGCGGGATGAAGAGAAAGTTCCAGCTGAGCGAACTCAGAGCGGCTCCCAGAAGCACGGGGCCCCTGCCGACATAAAGAGAAAGCAGTACGATCGAAAGCAGGAAAACAAGCGCGATGGTCCAGTAACCGGTGACCATCGCCAGGAACAGATTGACGACGGTAATGCCGGCGATGACGGCCGCGGCGATGAGATATTCCCCGGGCGGCCCTTTCCGATTCGGCTCGCCGGGAAAACGGCCGAACAGCCGCGGCTTTGCCCCGCCCGGTTCAGGCCGCGTCACGATGTGGATTTCAATATCACCGCTGCGCCTGATGAGCCGATCGATGATGTTTCCCCCCGAAAAATAATCGGACAGGTACTTCCGCAGCGGCTTTCCCGCTACGATCTGGGTGATGTTCTTGCGCCGGGCCACGCGCAGAAGGCCGCTTACGATGTCCTCATCCGCGGTCGAGATCACCTCCGCTCCGAGTTCACGCGCCAGGCCCAGGTTTTTATTCAGCGTGATCCGCGCCGCCGGCGAAAGCGCCTTCTGCTTTTCGATGTACAGCGCGATCCACGGGGCCTTGAGGTTGAAGGCCATCCGCCGGGTCCAGCGGATAAGGTATTCTGAATAGGGGCTCGGGCTCACCGCCACGAGCAGGCGCTCCCCGGCCTTCCAGGGCCCCCTGATGCGCTTCTTCCGGGCATAGTCGCGAAGCTCGTACCCTACGAGGCCGGCCACGTACCGCAGGGACATCTCACGCAGCGCGGTCAGGTTGCCCTTCCGGAAAAACCGTTCGGCGGCGAGCTCGGCCTTTTCCGGAATATATACCTTTCCCTCGGCGAGGCGCTTCAGGAGCTCTTCCGGCGGAAGGTCGACAAGCTCTATCTCGTCGGCAAGGTCGAGGATCGAATCGGGAACGGTCTCGCGGATTTTGACACCGGTGATTTTCTCGACCACGTCGGCCTGGCTTTCGAGGTGCTGGACATTGAGGGTGCTGAAGACGTCAATGCCGTTGTCCAGGAGCTCGGTTACGTCCCGATAGCGTTTCGCGTGGCGCGAACCTTCGGCGTTGGTGTGCGCGAGCTCATCGACGAGGACGACGACGGGACGCCGCTTCAACACCGCGTCGATATCGAATTCTTCAACGACTATTCCCCGGTGACCGATTTTTTTCCGGGGCACCGCTTCGAGGCCCTTCAACAGTTCTTCAGTCTCATCACGACCGTGCGTCTCGACATATCCGATTATTATATCGACGCCCTCCCGGGCCATCCGTCCGGCGGCCTCGAGCATGGCGTAGGTTTTCCCGACCCCGGCGGCCATCCCGAAAAATATCCTGAGCCGGCCGCGCTTCCCCCTGTCCTTTTCCTCCTCCTGCAGGGTTTGGAGGAGAGCGTCGGGGTCGGGGCGTTGATACTCGCCGCTCATCCGCCCTCACTCATGGCGTCGAGGATCAGGTTTAATTCGAGAACATTGACGGATGAATCCCCGAAAACCCCGAAGTATCGCTTTTCAGCACATTTCCCGACCAGGCCGGTGATGACCGCTGTATCCATGCCCCGGGCCCGGGCCACGCGCGGCGCCTGCAGCAGGGCCGCCTGGAGGCCGATATGCGGATCGAGCCCGCTTGCGGAGGCCAGCACCAGGTCGGCGGGTATGCCCGCATCGGCCGGCAAAGAGTTCTCCTTTCTCACGACGGCCGCCCGCTCCACGACACGGTCGATGTGCTTTTTATTCGTCGGGCCGAAGTTTGATCCTCCGGAGCTCAGGCCGTCATAGTCGCATGCCGAGGGCCGTCCGTGAAAATATTCCGGCCTGGAAAATCCCTGTCCGATCAGGGCCGAGCCGACGATACGTCCGTCGACGATAACGAGACTGCCGTTCGCCTTTCCCGGGAAAACCAGCTGCGCGGCAAGTGTCATCACGAGCGGGTACAGGATTCCCAGAAACAATGACATCACCGCGAGGAAGATGATCGATATTTTCAATTGTTTCATGTTGTATTCTCCTACGCCAGTCCGGTGAGCGCAATAAATAAATCGATGATCTTGATTCCGATAAACGGCAGCGCCATCCCGCCGATGCCATAGATGAGAAAGTTCCTCCGCAGCAGGCGGGAAACGGAGATGAACCGGTACCGGACACCTCTAAGCGCCAGCGGGATGAGCGCCGGGATGACGAGCGCGTTGAAAACCACCGCCGAAAGAACGGCCGATGCCGGATTCGCAAGATGCATGATATTGAGGACGTTCAGTGCGGGGTAAGCGACCGCGAAGAGGGCCGGTAAGATGGCGAAGTATTTTGCCACGTCGTTGGCGATGCTGAAGGTGGTAAGCGCACCCCGGGTGATGAGTATCTCCTTTCCCGTCTCGACGATATCCAGGAGCTTGGTGGGGGACGAGTCCAGGTCGATCATGTTGGCGGCCTCGCGCGCGGCCTGCGTTCCGGCGTTCATGGCCACCGCAACGTCGGCCTGAGCCAGGGCCGGGGCGTCGTTGGTGCCGTCGCCGATCATCGCAAGCATGTGGCCTTCCCGCTGGTATTTCCTGATCACCTCGAGCTTGGTTTCGGGCTTCGCCTGCGACAGGAAATCGTCCACACCCGCCTCGGCCGCGATGGAGGCCGCGGTGAGCGGATTGTCGCCCGTTATCATGACCGACCGGATGCCCATGCGGCGCAAATCCGCGAGTCTCGCCGCGATACCCGGCTTCATTACGTCTTTCAGCCGTATAACGCCTATGGTCCGGTTGTCCTCGACCACAACCAGCGGCGTCTCGCCCGCCTTCCCGATCCGGTCGACGATTTGCCGTATCCGTCCGGGAATCGACGAGTTCCGCTTTTTCAGATATTCCTCAATGGATTCGCACGCGCCCTTCCGTATTATCATGCCGTTCATGTCGATCCCGCTCATCCCCGAGTCCGGTGTAAAGGGTATGAAAACCGAACCTTCCGGCGACCGGATATCGTGTCCGCGGATACCCATCTCTTTTTTCGCCAAAACCACGATGCTCCGACCCTCGGGGGTTTCATCCGCGATGGAGGCGAACAGGGCGGCCCGCGCCAGATCCGTCATCTTTATGCCGTCCGCCGGGATAAATTCCGCGGCCATGCGGTTGCCCAGCGTGATGGTGCCGGTTTTGTCGAGCAACACGACGCTGACATCGCCCGAGGCCTCGACGGCCCTGCCGCTCATCGCCACCACGTTGTGCGCGAGAAGCCGGTCCATGCCCGCGATGCCGATGGCGGGCAGCAATCCTCCGATGGTGGTGGGCATGAGGCATACGAGCAGCGATATCAGAACGGGCAGTGTGACGGTTATCCCCATGTAACGGGCGAAGGCCGGAAGCGTGAAGACCACCACGAGGAAAAGCACCGTGAGGCTGACGAGAAGTATCTCGAGCGCGATCTCGTTGGGTGTTTTCCGCCGCTTTGCGCTCTCGACCATTTTGATCATATGGTCCAGGAAAGTTTCGCCGGGGTTTACGGTGATCCTGACGATGATCCTCCCCGAGAGGATCATCGTCCCACCGGTTACTCCGCAGCGGTCGCCGCCGGACTCGCGTATCACCGGCGCCGATTCCCCGGTAATGGCCGATTCGTCCACCAGAGCGGTGCCTTCGATGATATCGCCGTCGCCGGGAACGGTCTCTTCTTCATTGACAATAATGACATCATTTTTTTTCAGGAGGCCGGCGGATACATTTTCGGTTTTGCCGTTTTCAAGGACCCTGACCGCGACAAGACTTCCTCGCGTGCTCCGCAGCGATTCCGCCCGCGCTTTTCCCTGTATCTCCGCCAGCGCCTCGGCGAAATTGGCGAAGAGAACGGTGGCCCACATCCAGATGCCGACCTGGAGGCCCAGGGAAAAATCCTCCCCGTTGAGAATATCGCGGACCGTCACCGCCACGGTGATGAAGGCGCCGATCTCAACGACGAACATGACCACGTTTCTCCAGAGGGTGAACGGGTTCAGTTTTTTAAAAGATTCCTTTAAAGCCAGTAACATGAATCCTGATTGCCATAGAGTCATGATATACCCTCGCTAAAAAAGATTTCCCTGATTGACGAACAGATGTTCCAGTATCGGCCCGAGGGAGTAGACCGGGAAGAAGCCGAGCGCTCCCATGATGAAGATCACGCTCATGAGAATGATGATGAACAGAAGACCGGTCGTCGGGAAGCTCGCACCGCTCTCGGGCACTGTTTTCTTTTTTGCGAGCGAACCGGCCACGGCGAGCGCCGGGATTACCGTCGCGAAACGGCCGATGAGCATCGCGATCGCGATCGTACCGTTATAAAAAACGGTGTTGGCCCCCAGGCCCGCGAAGGCGGAGCCGTTGTTGCCGCTGCCCGATGAATAGGCATAGAGTATCTCCGAGAGGCCGCGGGACGAGGGATTGTTCAACCCCGCAAGTCCCGCATCCGTGGAAACCGCTATCGCGGAGAATACGATCATCGATATCATCGGCACGAGCATCGATATCATCGCCATGATCATCTCGAAGGGACCGAGTTTCTTGCCCATGAACTCCGGGGTCCGCCCTATCATGAGGCCCGCGACGAACATCGCGAGGATTGCGTAGAAAAGCACGCCGATGAGGCCAACGCCCACGCCGCCGAAGATAACCTCGCCGATGCCGATGTTGAACATCTGTATCATTCCGCCCAGCGGCATATAGCTGTTGTGCATGCCGTTGACCGAACCGTTGGAGGTCGTGGTGGTTGACTCGCTCCAGACCCCGGACCAGAATACTCCGAAACGGGTTTCCTTGCCCTCCAGGTTCCCGCCGTAAATGCCGGCACCGGAAAGGGCGGGGTTCGGTTGGGATTCGGTATAGAGGATAACCCCCAGTCCCACAATGAAGAGGATCAGCATGGCGTAAAAAAGGGCCCGCCCCTGTTTTGTTTTTTTGATCATATAGCCGAACATGAAGACGAAGGCCATCGGGATGAGAAGAATGGCGAAATTCTCGACGAGGTTCGCCGCGAATGTCGGGTTTTCGAACGGGTGGGCGGAATTGGCGTTGAAAAAGCCCCCGCCGTTGGAACCGAGCTGCTTGATGGCGACCTGTGACGCGGCCGGACCCAGCGGAAGAAGCTGCCTGGAACCCTCCAGCGTTTCCGCCACGGCGTGGCGGCTGAAGGTCTGAACGACACCCTGCGACATGAGGATTATGCCCGTAATGATCGAAAGCGGCAGCAGCACGTACAGGATCGAGCGCGTGGTATCAACCCAGAAATTTCCGACGGTATCGGACTCCCTGCGCATGAACCCCCTGACGAAGGCCACGCCCGCGGCCATTCCGACGGCGGCCGAAATAAAATTCTGCACGGCAAGCCCGGCCATCTGCGTCAGGCTGCTCATTGTCGATTCACCCGCATAGGACTGCCAGTTCGTATTGGTAACGAAGGACACGGCCGTGTTGAACGCCGTATCCCAGCGCACGCCCGCCAGCTTTTGCGGGTTAAGCGGCAGCGGATACTGCCCCATCTGCAGGGCCATCAGCGCCGCTATGCCGATAATGTTGAAAACGACGAAGGCCATGGCATACGTCTTCCACGACATCTCCATCGATGCATCCACGCCGCAAACGCGGCAAACGGCATTTTCCAGCGGGCGGACGGCGCGACTTATTAAAGTCGGTTCGCCGGCGAACACCTTCGCCATGTAACGCCCCAGCGGGATGGAAGATACGATCAGCATGGCGAAGAAAAGCATCCCGGCCGGGAAATCGTAATGGTTCATATCTAACCCCGCATGATTGTTTTATCGTTTTCGGTCAGCGCTCTTCCGGGAACAGGATCGAGTACCAGAGGTACGCGACCAGGACCAGGCCGGAAACGGCACCGACAATCAGAAGTATATTCACGATGCAACCTCCTTGTCCCGATGGACTCTCTGAAATATCCGGATTTTTTCATCGACCGTCCATCTCGGGCATGTTAAGACCGCGGGAGTCTCCGTTAAAATAATGTAAAAAGGAAAGCGTGCGCAGAGACGCGCGACCCGGTCACACACCACTATCCTATAAATACGTTCTCCTCGGCGAAGCGATAGGGAAGCGGCTTCGCCCTTCCGATGATGAAATATCCGAAGGTGAGCGGTCCGACCCGGCCGATCAGCATGGTTATGGTAAGCACGATCCTGCCTGCGGTCGAGAGACCCGGCGTGATGCCGGTAGAGAGCCCCGTATTGCCGAGCGCCGATATCACCTCGAAGAGAATCCCCGAAAAAGGGGCGTCTTCGGTCATCGTCAACACCGCCATGTCGGCCAGGATGATGAGTATGAACCACGTGAATATGCCGAAGGCCTTGAACACCGAGGCCGCCGGGATCTCACGCTCGAAAAGGTTGACCGCCGACTCGCGCCCCATGAGCTGGGCTAACATGAAGCGGAGAATGACGCCCATGGTGGTCGTTTTGATGCCTCCCCCGGTACTTCCCGGCGAGGCGCCCACAAACATTAGGGCCATCAGCACCACCAGACCGGTCATGTTCAACGCGCCGATGTCCACGGTATTGAAACCGTCCGTGGTCGAGGCCGAGATCGCCTGGAACAGCGAGACGAGCATACGTTCGTACGCTTTCATCGAAGAATCCCAGCGGCCGGAAAAGAACAGCACCGTGGAAGAAAGTCCGATGATCATGACTGTCATCCCGAGCACCAGCCTGGTGTGCACCGACAGTTGAAGCCGGCGATTCTTCCCGCGCTTTCGCCTCAATGCGAGGAATAACTCGTGAAGCACGAAAAACCCCAGTCCGCCCGCCAGCGATATGATGCTGATTGTCACATTAATGACGGTATCGTCCCTGTACCGCATGAGACTGTCGGGAAACAGACCGAAACCGGCCGTGCAGAAGGCGCTGATCGAGTGAAAAACGCCGAGGTATATCGCCCGGCCGAATGCATATTCTTCCATCCAGCGCAGGCTGAGAACCACCGCACCCGCAAGCTCGAAGATAAGAGTGAATATGATCGTTGCGATAAAGAATCGTCCCAGCTCGCGCAATCCCGGTCCCGCCAGTGATTCGCTGGCGACCACCTGGGTAACGATCGAAGTGCGCATACCCAGCATCTGAGCCATAAACAGGATGATGCTCATATAGCCGATCCCGCCTATCTGAAACACGCACATAAGGACTATCTGGCCGAAGAGCGTATAAAAACCGCCGATATCCACCACCACGAGTCCCGTCGTGCTGATTCCTGAAGTCGCGGTGAACAGCGCGTCCACGAATGCCTGTCCCTTCCCGTCGACGGTCGAAACCGGCAGACCCAGGAGTATCGCACCCGCAAGCGTGACCGTTATATATCCGAACACGAGCAACCGAAACGGCGAGCCCGTCATGGAAAGCCTTCGCAGATTGTTCACTCTCACCACTTCCTCCACTTCATAAACAGCCCGATCCGTGATCGCATGGGAGAAAATATAGCGGCAGTGGTTATTCGCGTCCATATCGGGCATGTTAAGGGGAGGAGGGTTGGTATTAATAAAATGTAAAGAACCGAAATCAGATCAACGCGAAACGTTCACTTTCTCATCCCGGTTTAAACCTTCCGGAAAACGGCGTCAGCAGTATCCCCGGAAATCCCCGCCGGCGGTCCTCGCGCAGGATATTGAGCCCCAGGTCGATCGAGCGCGTGTCTTCGCGCATCCGGTAACTGCCGAGCAGGCGGTCCCGGAACGAAAACACCGACGAGTAGTTCGAATGGGTTTCCGCCACCACCCTGGAGTGGTGCGCGCGGTGGGCCATCCAGAGCGGCCGCAGGCGGTGATTGAGCCGGAGCCGGCAGCACATCCACAGGTCGAAAAGGACGAAGAGTATGAGCGTCTTGAGCGGCTCGTCGAAAAACGGAAAGGTGACGGAGCGGACGAGGCCGTTCACGAGCCCCATGCCGATGTTATTCGCCGGCCGTGAGGAACGACACCGGGACGGGGGTGCTCGCCCATCCCGGATTTTCGGGAAACCGTTTGGTCCTCTTGCGGTCGGTCACCCGCGTTCAATATCCCTCGATATATTTCGCGAGCGTCGTCCGCATCAGATACAGGTTGTCCGTGTTCACCCGGTCCATGCAGTCGGTGACGTCGTGGAAGCCGCCCTCGCCCAGGCCCGGAAGCCCCGTGTGCCCGACAGTGATCGCCGGAACGCCGGCCCGGAGAAAATGCAGGGCGTCGTCGGTGATGTGGCCGGCCGCGTCCATAGTTTTACCCGATACGCCCTTCCACGCCGCGTCCAGCCGCTCGCGCAGACCGGCATCGGTCGCGAGGAATGACAGGAAGATTCCGTTCTTCCTCCAGTAGAGCATGTTGCCGTTCTGGCCCACGAGCTCCAGGTTGACGAGCGAGGCCGGGACGGTGCGCTTCGCCGCGTCTTCACCGAAATATTTCTTAACGAAATGGCGCGAACCCTGCGGCCCGACCTCCTCCCCGGCGAAAAAGACGATGGTGACGGCGGACTTCCCCGTTTTGACCCTGCCCTCCTTTATGTCCTTCGCGAGCGCAAGCAGCGTCACAACGGAGCCCCCGTCGTCCACCGCGCCGCAGCTCTGGCCGGAGAGGAAAATATACCCGCCGAAACCGAGGGCCACCAGGCCCCAGTAGACCGAAAGCGCCCCCGCGAGAAAGACCGTGGCGATCGAGAGCGCCGGCTTCCCGAGCGACGCGAACTTTTTGCGAAGAAGCACCCACAACGACATCAGCATGCCGAGGACACCCGCGATCGGAATGAAGCGATAGAGCTTCGCGCGCTCGATATGGTCGAAGAAATCGGTCTTGGAGTCGTAGTGCGCGGCGAAGACCAGCTCGCGAACGGCATCGGCGGCCGGGAAGCTTACGATAATGTTCTGTCCAGTTTTGGTGATGAGCGGGCTGACCAGTGGAATAAAATATTCGAATTCCATAAAGAGCAGGGCCCCAATGCCGATCGCGGCGATGAGGATGGGCAACGGCTTTCGCCTGACTACGAACAGGATGACGAGAAGCGAAAGGAAGAAACACGCATAGCCCACCAGCAGCTGCTGGTAGGGCCTCAAAACGAACTCCTGTACCGTAAAGGGAATGTCCCACGATGCGAGCAGCCCCTGGATGTACGCCGAGGTTTTTTCAAGGGCATCGCTGTGATTGGGACGGGGTACGGCGATCGTTTCGAGCACTTTGTACATATCCATTGCATGCGCCTCCTGCAGAACGATAGTGCGGCCGTATCGCGACCGGTGAGCGGATGAGGCCCTACTTAATCCTGAACTTCCCGCAGCTCCAGCCGATGGGAAAGAGCGTTTTGCGGGTATCCGGATCGATCACCTTTATGTCAGTACCGGTTTCCGGAAGCACGTACTCGACGTGCTCCTGATCCTTGCGGCCGATCCTCGACAGAGCCTCGTCGCCGGAAGGAAAGCCCGTGAAATCGCTCCATTTACCGCCCGCCGCCGGGACAAGCAGGCGGAACATATCGCACATGCATCCCTCGCCGCACGGCCGGTTCACCGCGACCACGGTGACGCCCGGCGCCGTGAAGAGCGCCACCTGCATGATGTAATTCTCGGAGCGCACCTCGATGTAGCCGGCGGGTACGTTGGCCTTCGTGATCTGCTTCCTTACTAACCGCCTTCGACAGGTCGGCCGGTGTGATCTCCCAGTAAAAACAGTCGTCGGGTGGTGCGAGATAATAGTCCATCACGCTCGTCTTCTTCGCCTGCGCGCGCACGCCGTCGGCGGCGAGGATGAGGAGGGCAAGGGCGATTGCGAGCTGCGACATGAGTTTCATCGTGGAGGTCGCTCCGGTGGTGATGATGTTCGCGGCCCCCGACGGGGCGCTTAACCCGTATACCCGGAACCATGAAATGTCAAAGCAATTCCGTGCGAGGCGCGACCCGTCCGCAACCCGCGCGTCGAAGCGCTCCGCAACGGATACGATTTGCCTGATTTATTAGTCCCTCATGATACTCGGATGGACAGGACGGCCCGAAGCGCACGACCTCGGACAATACAGAGACAGGCCACTGTCGGGTGAATACCATCACCGTACACATAATCCAGTTCTTTTACCCGCTCGATACTTGCAAAGTTACAGAAACCTTTTATATCTTCGTATTGTCCTTTTTCCTTACGCCGTTTATGGTAGGTTGAAGAAATCTTCCGGATATCTTCATGCGACAATTCCTTTGTTCGTCGGTTGATTAAATGACCTTCATTGCGGTCATCGATGAAAAGAATCTCATCAGTCCTGTTACGATAGCCGCCGTTGGCCTTATTCCGAGACAAAAACCAAAGCCAGGCCGCCCGGCGTGTGAGCGCAGCCACTCAGTGACGCACAGGAGGTGCCAATGTCGTCGAAGCGACAGGAGGTCGCGTCTTTCGCCGGCGCGGCGGCCGAGAGGATTCGTCGCGCTTCATGGAGCATTAAAGACCCATGCCCGGCCCACGGTTTCGGGTTGCCTCAAGAAACCAAAAGATTGACTCCACGCTCTCCATCCATTATATTTCCATATTGCAAATTAAAACCCCACCCGCGAGGCCCCCATGAACATAAAACGCTACCTTCTCGCAAGCGCCGCTGTATTCATCCTGTTCCAGATAACCGGCTACATCGTCCACGGCCTGCTGCTCATGAAAACCTATGAGTCGCTCTCCGCACTGTGGAGGCCGGACATGATGTCGCTGATGTGGATGATGCACATAACCGGCGCCGTGTATACGCTGACCTTCATGTACATCTATACCAGATGGCGCAGGACCGGCAACATTGCCGAGGCGCTGGCGTACGGTGCTGTTATCGCCCTCTTCATGAACCTGACGGGCGTGGTGAACCAGCACGTGGTTTTCCCCGTGCCGCTGGCGCTGACCGTGCAGTGGCTCGTTTACGGCAGCGTCGAGATTTTCCTTGGAGCGATTGTGGCGGCGCTGGTGTACAGGCCGAAGGCGTAGCGTCGGGCGGGGCCTTTCGCGCCTTTTTGACGACGGATTCCGCCGGCGGGCGGCGAAGGCCATCACTACCGCGATCATCGCGATTGCCAGACGTTTTGCTTTCTTCTCTGAGCCCGGTCATCGGAGGGTCATGTCGATACACACCTGTTCCCGACCCTTTTCGACAGGCTTGGGGCATCCCCGCAGCCGGGAATTCAGTCCGATATACGTATGCGTAAAGTATTTCATAAAAAATACTTGCTATTTGTTTGACGTCAAACTATTAATGGTCCCATGAGCAAGGACACCTTATTATTCCTGATAGGCAAGATCCACTTCAAGGCGGACAAGCTGCTCACCAGGGAGCTTAACCGGCACGGGATAACCGGGATCGCGCCGTCCCACGGCGAGATACTGGGGGTCCTTACCGTACGCGGCCCCCTGATGATGAAGGACATCGCGAAAATAATCGACAAGGACAAATCCACGGTCACGGCCCTCATCAACAAGCTCATCGAACGGGGATATGTGGCCAAGTCCAGGGATAACCACGACAGCCGCATCAGCATAATCGAACTTACGCAGAAAGGTAAATCGATAAGCGGCGAGATCCTGAAAATCTCCCAAGGCCTGCGTAAAAAAGCATACAACAGGATCAGCGACCAGGAGCGAGACGCCATCTACGAGCTTCTCTCGAAGATCCACCGGAATTTCGGAGGATGATGCGGTCAAACCATGCACCGGGGTTTTGCCGGGTCTAATAGTTTTATATCAAACTTTTATCGGGAGGCGAACTATGCCAGTATCGGAAGACGTATGGAAATTCATGAAAGACCATCTCGAGTACGATGATCAGGAAATGGAGAAGTTTCGAGGCAACCCGGCCAACGAGGACATTCTATCGAAGGGCCGGGAGTTGATGAACAAAACCCTGGTCTTCGAGGTTGTCGAGTCGAAGGGATGCAACAGCAAACACAAGGTCGGCGATAAATTCTATTTCGACGGGGCGGGCAATCTGCTGACCGGCAAAAGCCCCAAACGCTGCTGCATTTACGCCCTCCAGGTTATGGTGCCCGCGATCTTCGCGTCGAACGAGCTCATATACGCCGGCATTGATGCCAACAGCATGCGATTTAAAAGCGCAAGCTGTTTCGATGTCGGAGTAAAATGCTGCGGCTGGGGACAGATTACGGTACGCTTCTCGGCAGAAGAGAAAATGTAAGGCTTTTCTCAGCGTGGGAATCAAATCCCACGCTGAGCTGTAATTCCCTCCGCAAGGAACAACCCGAACCGCGTTAGGCCCCTCAAAAAGAAAACCCCCGCGGCCGCGAATTTCCCCTTGACGGCGCGCCATTTTTCCCGATTGTAGCATGCCATGGCAACGACCCGATCGAACGATACCGACAGACGCCTCGGCCTGAAAGACGGGCTCTTCGCCGCGTTTCCCGTCGTTATCGGCTATTTCCCGGTGGCCATGGCGTTCGGCCTGCTGGCGCGTAACACGCACGTTTCCCTTGCAGACACCGCCCCGTTCTCGCTGGTGGTCTTCGCCGGCGCCAGCCAGTTCATGGCACTGGAGCTCGTAAGCGCCGGCGTGTCGGCCGGGAGTGTGATACTGGCCACTTTTCTTCTCAATTCGCGGCACATGCTGATGAGCGCCTCGCTCTCTCCGCGGCTGAACGGCATAAAGCGGCGCTGGCTGGCCGTCCTCGCCTTCGGCGTTACCGACGAATCCTTCACCGTGGCCTCACTTACGGCGGGGAGGCTTTCGGTGCCGTTCATGCTGGCCCTGCAGCTTCTGCCGTACCTGGCCTGGAGCGCCGGCACCGTTACGGGCTTTCTGCTGGGCACAGTGCTCCCGGCGGCCCTGCAGAGCAGCCTGGGGATCGGCCTGTACGCGCTCTTTACGGCCCTCCTGGTTCCGGAGATACGTAAATCCCTCGACGCCCTGTTCCTCGCGGGCCTTGCGGGCATGCTGTACCTGGCCGTTCGGCGCTTCGAGCTCCTCCCGGCGGGATGTCATAGGCATGCGGCGGGCGTACAACGCGGTCGACGTAGCCCTTGAGTATGGCCGGCGGCTGACCCCACCAGTTGGGATGTATGAAGAACAACAGGTCCGACTCCACGAGCTCGAGCGCGCAGAGGTTGACGAGCGGGTCGCGCGACGTGTCCGAGCCGAGCTCTTCCACGGTGAGCACCGGATCGAAGCGCTCCGCGTACAGGTCGTGGCTGAGCACCTCCACGCCCTTCTCGCGGAGCACGCGGCACACGGTTTCGAAGATGGCGTGGTTGAAACTCTCCCGGTACGGGTGGGCCAGTATAACGCTCGCTTTCATGCGTGCTCCTTTTCCCCGCGGATAGTCTACTGAAACAGTATCGAAAGCCGCAGGTGTCCCCACAGGATGTGCCAGAGAAAATAGTACATCAATCTGAACAGATACATCATGATGAAGCCATATCGCCTGAAGAGCAGCAGGCCGATGATATTGATAACGAACACATGCACGCCCACATAGAGCGCAACCCAGAGAGAATATGTGCCCGTCGCGCGAATGCCATATGCCTGAAACACCGGCTCGATCAGCGCGACCGGTATCAGAACGTACAGCACTGTCTTTTCCGTAATTTTACGCCTGGCCGCATATTCGAGAACGGCAAGCAGCAGAAAAAGAGGCAGGACATGGAAGACGACTTCTACGATGAATCCGATCACCGGATAAAACAGCAGCGACTGCGGAAAAGGTACGTTCATGTCGCGCGGGAAACGTATCAACGAATCCGCCGCCGCGATCGTAATCCCGAGTACCAGAGCGCATGCCGATATCTTTACAGTATCGACTCCACCGATATTCCCTGCAATATGAAACCATCCCCTGGTTGACAGGAATGCCAGCGCCGCTGTTCCTGCGATCGCGACGATCACAAAAGCGAGCGCGGGATCGAACGAACCGAGAAATCGTTCATACGACTTTTTATCCGAAATCACGCCGAAAACAAACAGCACGGCCACCAGTATCATGAGTGGCGCCGCCTGTCCCCTGAACCGTGAATTAATCCAGCGCATCGTTCGCGTCCTTTACCGCTTACGCCAATATTAACGTCACGTGATCAATTCCAGCGGGTTTAACCGCTCGAGCTCATCGCGCCGACTTTCCCGCCCCTGCATCGAACCTTCCCGCCGCCGCTAGCGCATTGAGCGCCAGCCCGAAGACGTTGATGCCGATGGCCAGCGCGTAGGCCGTCATGGATGAGTATATGCCGAGTCCGTCGGGATAGTTGAGCAGGTGCTTTACGATGCCCCCGTAGCCGAAGACAACGATGGACAGGAGCATGAGCACGCGATAGATGCCGGTGTACCCCAGGTACCCCGGCACCAGGCAGAGCGCGTACAGCGTGAGCGACAGCCCGCCCGTCAGCGGGGCCGTCGCCGAAAAGGCCTGACCGCCCGAGGCGACGGACAGGTAACTCAGCACATTGTAGCCGACCCCCATGACGGCGTAGGCGAGCTGCAGCAGAAGCAGGGTTTTCAGTTTCATCGACGGCCTCCCGTTATGATTATATCGCTTCGCATCGTCACTTCGTTTTCGGTTCGAGCGTCATCACGCGCGCTATGTCCTTCGCGGTGAAGAAGCGCATGGGGACCTGTTTCCCGTCGGCCCAGATCCGCGCCAGGTCGTCGTAATGCGGGCTTTTATACGCGCCGGACTGCCCGGGCGGGCTGATGATGGTGGCCTTTTCCGGTTGTGCGAAATCGACCATCATGCGGATGACGCCACCGGAGTCCATCTTGAATGGATTGGCCATCTCCCAGAATCCCGAGTTAATGGTGTGGTGCTCGCCGTGTGTCGGGATGGGCTTCAGGTTGAAAAACGAGAGCTTCGATCCCAGCGGGTGCTCGAAGTACATTCGGTGCGCCCTGCCCCACTTCCATTTCTCCGGATTGCTCCCCAACAGATCCTTGAGCTGCGCGATTGTCTCGCGCATGCTCTTCCGGATGATGTCGTCGCGGCTTTCCTTTTTATCCGCGGTGTTTTTATCATCGTAGAACGCGTGGTCGGGTGTCCGCGCGATCCTGGCAAGCGCCAGGTCGGCGACATAATACAGGTACGACTGCCCCAGGCCCTCCTTCCAGAGCTTCTCGCCGATCTCGTCGGAAAGCACGTTCTTTAAAAAGTTCGCGTATAACGCGTTGAAGAGCGTACCGGCGGTGCTGTCGATATCCACCGAGTACTCCCATCCCCTGAAGAGCGCCGTGTACTTTTCGAATTCGGACTCCCGGCATGCCTCGAGTACGATCGGCGTCCAGCGCTTCGCCACAACCGATACGGTGTCGAGCTGCATGGCCATCACATCGTCCGCGTCAACCGGAGCGTCTTTGCGTTCAGCCATGATGTCCGCGAAGCGTACGGAGCGCTCGAAGAGATAGTAGTTGGTGAGATGGTACGGCGCGTTTCCGGGATCGTTGTTGAACGAGGCGATCCATCCGGCCTTCGGATTGTAATCGTACGGCAGCCGTTCGTACGGAACGTAGCCGGTCCACTCGTAGTCGTCAATCCATCCCGGCACGGGGAAGGTGCCGTCGCCGGTGCGGCGCACGGGCGCCGACGCGGTGAACTGCCAGCCGATATTGCCTTCCGTATCGGCGTAGCCTATTCCAAGGTTGTTGTTCTTCACGCGCGAGAGCGCTTTGCGGAAGCCGGAAAAATCGCGGGCGCGGTTGAGACCGAGAAGACCCTCCAGGTCGGTTGAGGGGTTCTCGAAGGCGGCCCATTTCATAGCGCAGTTGGCCGGCGCCATCGGCATGACCGTAGATATGATCGGCCCGTGGCGCGAGACCTTTACGGGATATTTCTCCTCGCGCACGCCCTTCTTCGTCTTGATGCGCAGGATCTCCTCGATGACGGTGTACGCGCGCGGCCCACCCGGCGCGAGGTACCGGCCCGCGTCGTTCGGGTCGGGTTTCTCGACGTAGTAATCGAGCTCGTCGCCCCGCCCGTTCACCGCGCTCCAGGCGATATGCCCGTTGTAGCCGAGCGGCCCGATTCCGGGCATGCCGGGCATGGCGCCCCCGGCCACGTCGAAGCTGCCGCCCTTCAGGCGCATGATGTAGAAAAGCGCCGGAAGCGTCGGCTTGAGGTCGGGGCTTCCGGCGAAGATGGCCCTGCCGGATTTCGTGCGTTTTCCGGAAAAGATCATCCAGTTGCTGGCGGGGAGCTCCATCACCGGCGGGCCGTGCATGAAGGCCCCGGCGGCGGTCGATTCGAACTTGTGGAACCGGCTTTTAAGAACGCCGAGCGGCACGGGGCTCATCCGTTTTCCCGTGAGCGTCGGGGCAAAGTCCGGGTACGATGGCGCGAGCGCCTCGGCCGTTTCGGCGCCGGCGTGCTCGCCGATGCGGTAGAGCACCAGGTCGATCATGAACGAGCGCGTGAGGCTGAAGGCCATGAGGAGCACCGTGGACACGCAGTCCTCGCTCTCCCATGTGCCGGGCTTCGCGCCGAGGATCGCGAACTCGCGCGGAAGGGCCTTCGCGTCGCGTATGTACGCGTTCACGCCGGCGGCGTAGGCGTCGATGATGGCGCGCGTCTCCGCGGACATGGCGCGGTAACCCGCCTTCACGACGCGGTGGATGCCGACCGTTTTTAAAAATTTGTCCTTTTCGATTGTCGCCTCGCCGAAGAGGCTGGAGAGTTCTCCTCTTCCGGCGAGCCGGGTGATCTCCATCTGGAACATGCGCTCGCGGGCGGTTACGTAACCCTGCGCGAAGAAGAGGTCCAGATCGTTTTCCGCGAAGATGTGGGGGATGCCGTACTCGTCGGTGCGCACCTCGACCTTCGAGCCGAGGCCGTCGATGGCGACGGTTCCCTCGTACGACGGAACGGCGGTTCGGAAAAATATCTGGAACGAGGCGTACAGCGTGGCGGCGAGTACGGCGACGGCGATTCCCGCTATCTTCAGTTTTCTCATGGCGTCTCCGTTGGGAAGTGTAGTTGACGGTATTCTGCATACATCTGACGATCGGTCAAAGAGATTTTTGTTCCGGGGGACCTTTTGCCGACGGGGATTTCGTCTTGACGTCATCGTGAGCGTGGATGTCTCATCGAACGCAGAGAAGTCATTCAGGGGTACGCCATGAAATACATCATGCCTCTCTTCATACTGCTTATGACTCCGACACCGTCCGCCCCGGCGGCCGACCGATCACATGAGGAAATGACCTCCCTCCTCGACAGACGCATTCCCGCGCTCATGGAACGCTACGACATCCCGGGCGTCGTCGTCGCCCTTATAGGCGAAGGAAAGACCGTATGGACCGCGGCATACGGCCAGGCCAATCCGGCGAAAGGCGCACCGATGACCGTGGATACGCATTGCCGCGTGGAATCCATCTCCAAGTCCGTCACCGCCTGGGGAGTGATGCGGCTGGTCGAGCAGGGAAGGATAGATCTCGACGCGCCCGTTACGAACTATATCAAAAGCTGGAAGTTTCCGCCCTCGCCCTTCCCCGTCGAGAAGGTCTCCACGCGCCTCCTCCTCAGCCAGAGCGCGGGCATGCCGCTGGGCACCATCGGAGTGCGGTACTCCCCGACAGTGAAGAGACCTTCTCTTAGGGAGAGCCTGTACATGGACGCGGTGCTGATGCGAGAGCCCGGTCACTCGTTCTCGTATTCGAATGCGGGATTCAACCTGCTCGAGCTCCTGGTGGAAGAGGTAACGGGTCGCGATTTCGCTGAGCACATGAGAACCGAGGTGCTGCTGCCGCTCGGCATGAGGAACTCGAGCTACGAATGGAGCGCAGACATGCATCCTCCCGTCCCGCCGGGACACGACACGAACGGGAAGCCCGTGCCGGTGTACGTGTACCCGGAGAAGGCCGCCGGCGGGCTCTTCAGCACGGTGGGCGACATCGCCGCGTTCGTATGCGCAGGCATGACGCGTTTTTCGCATGTACGGCACGGCGTTCTCTCCGCCGGGAGCATCGCCGCGCTCTATACGCCGCGGGTGGAGATACCGGGCCTTTACGGGCTCGCCTTCGACGCGTACGGCTTCGGGCATTTCATCGAGCGCTTCCCCGACGGCACGTTCGCCGTTTCGCACGGCGGCCAGGGCACCGGCTGGATGACGCATTTCCACTCGATCCCCGGGACCGGGGACGGCATCGTGATCCTCACCAACAGCCAGCGGAGCTGGCCGCTCTTCGCGGAGATACTCGGCGACTGGGCCGCGTGGTGCGGCCTTCCCGGCGTGGGGATGGGTCTCATCGTCAAGGGGCAGAAGATACTGTGGGCGCTCATCGCATTCGTCGCGCTTGCGCTGTTCGCGCAGACGGCGCGCCTCGCTCGCGGGCTGGCGACGGGCAAACGGGCCTTCAGGCCGCTGGCCGGGGAATCGGCGATGGTGCGCTCGGTACAGTTCGGCCTGTCCGTTGTCCTGAGCTCGGGGCTGCTGTGGGCCATGAGTCTCGATTACCTTTTTTTAACATCTGTGTTTCCGATCGCGGCGGTATGGCTGGGATACGCGACGGTGTTCGCGGCCGCGGTGCTCGCCGCGTCGGCGGTTCTGCCGGAGACGGACCGGCCTGCCTTACCGAGTTGATGCAGCATCGGGGATTTCATCGTATCGCCGACGGCTTTCATCCAGCCGTCGGGTTTTTTGCGGGGCTCCTGTTACACTTCGGACGCTATGGGGATCGACTGATATGCGAAAATGGGCTATACTGATTGTTATTTTCTTTGTCGCGATACCCGGCATCGGTATCTTCATGTTCCTGGCCGCTCCCGCCTATACCTCGGGGCTGTTGCTGCCGCTCGCGCTGGCCGCCGCAGCAACGTTTGGCCTGGTACTTCGGGGATTCAGGAAGTGAATTTTTTCTGGAATTTATCTTCTGTATTTTAAAGTGTTTGATAATCCCCCGCGCTCAACGATGATCTTTACGATACAGAAACCGTCGCGCTCGACGTGCGGTTTTAACCGGATGCCTTCAACCACATCGAAGAGGTACTGCAATCCGACATGGAACGAATATCATTAAAATCGCTTATCCGAACTTTTTACTCGGATTCGTCAATTTCAGCTCCATGATAAGGCTGACCATGTGGTGGGCGTGGTGGCGGCGCGGGCGGACCTTCTTCATCTTCGAGGGCCGGGAGTACCGCTACGATGAGGTCTACCGGAACGCAGTGCGCTATGCCGCCTTCTTCCTCTCCGAGCGCGGGAAGCTGCTTGAAAGCGGGGTATTGCGTCCCGGCGAGCGCTTCGCGCTGGGCGTCTACATGGAAAACACACCTGAGTACCTTTACGCGGTCCTGGGAGCGGGGCTCAGCAATTCGGTCCTTTTCGCCGTCAACACGGGTTTCCGTGGCGAGACGCTGGCGAAGGTCATCAACCAGGCGAACATCTCGCACCTGGTCGTGAACGCTGGCACGACCGCGGAGCTTGAGCGCGTAATGGGCGAGCTCTCCCCGCCCGGCCGGTTGAACATCCTGTACGCCGGCGAAGAGGAGGAAAGCGAGAGACGCGGCTTCCTCACCCTCGAGCGCGCGCTCGCCGGCGCCGGGCCGAAGCCAGAGTGGCGCCACCGGGTGCCCGTGGACAATTTCAGCCCGGTCATCGTCATCTACACCAGCGGCACCACCGGAGTCCCCAAGGGGGTGCCGTGCACGCACATCAAGCTGGTGGGCGCCGGATTCGTGGTGAAGAGTGACACCGGACTCAAACGAAGCGACCGCGGCTACATCTCCATGCCGTTGTTCCACTCCAACGCTTGGTACATCGGCATCCTGCCGCAGCTGATCGTCGGCGGGAGCTTCGTGCTGAAGCGGCGCTTCAGCGCCCGCGCCTTCGAGGAGGACATGCTGGAGCACGGGGTGTGCTTCATGAACTATGTGGGCCAGCCGCTGCACTACATCCTGGACGCGCTTGAAAAGAAATACGGCGGCATCGACGAGGTGGAAAAGGCCCTCGCCTCACACCCCCGCAACCGCTTCCGGATCGCCTACGGGAACGGGGCGCCCGCCGTCGACCGGCAAAAGCTCATGCGCTGCCTGGGCATGGAACACATCTACGAAATCTACGGATCGACCGAGGCGGTCATCACCACGGCCAACCGCCCGGGCGACCCGATCGAATCCGTTGGCAGCGTCGATTCGTCGATCATCATTCTCGACGAGGAGGACCGCGAATGCCCCGCGGGTACGGTCGATGAAAACGGAAAGCTCGCCAACTACGACAGGGCCATCGGCGAGATATGCCGCCGCGTGGGCGGGAACAATCTCCGCTTCGAGGGATATTTCGGCGACGCGGAGGGAACCGCGCGCAAGTTCCGAAGCGGCGTGTACCACTCCGGGGACATAGGCCATATCCGGCTTATCAACGGCAGGCGCTACCTGTACTTCAACGGGTGCACCGACGACTGGATCCGCAAGGACGGAGAGAACTTCTCCGCGGAGAACGTGCTGCAGTACGCCCTGGAGATGCCCGGCGTGGATATGGCCATCGCCTACGGCGCCCCCAGCGAGGTCTCCGACGAGAAGGTGATGGTGGCCGTGCAGCTCCGGGAGGGGGATGATTTCCGTCCGGACGATGTTTACGCCTGGCTGCTCCGCCGGCAGGCGGAGGGCGGCATGGATCCCCAGTGGATGCCCGACTTCATCCGCGTTATCGAAAAATTTCTCGTTACCGACACCCACAAGATCGTGGTGCGCCCCTACAAGCGCGAACACTACAACCTGGAGCGCACCCCCTTCATGCGGATCTATTTCCGTTCGAGGGGCGACACCACGTATCATGTGCTGACGCGGGATAAGTACCGGGAGATAAAGGCCGGGTTTATAAAAAACGGACGCGAGGCGTTGCTGGATTGAGGATTTGTACACCATTCTGAAGGCTGAGGAATGCTCTTCGGTTTCGCGCCGACGAGGACATGCCCGTTCAGTCGCCGATGTCCTGAGAACCTGTGATGTTTTTAATCTTTAAGTACTCTTCGGGCGTATGAACCTTCATCTGCGCCCGTGAGTAATCCTTAACATTACGGGTAATTATGAAATCACTCCGGTTGGTATACGCGCAATAATATTGAATGGCGTCTTCGAAATCTTTGAACCTGGATTCGAGGGCCAGGTTTATTATTTCCGAATCGACCGGTAAAATATTTACGAACAATCTCAGTTTTGAAATAAAATCGATCGCGGATTTATGTGAATCCACTTTCCGAACAATATAATAAATATTTGAAACGATGACTGAGGATGTAAAACCGAGCACCCGTTTGGTTTCAATCAAACTGAAAATATACGCGGAAGGTTGAAAATGCGGTTCCCGTACGAGGGCGATATCGAGTATAATATCGGTATCAATAAATAATCTGTCTTTCATTTCAGATACTTTGAAGACAGATACTCTTCTTTCGCTTTTTTATAATCGATCTTCGCACTGTTCTTCACGATTCGGCTCAACTCTTTTGTCCGCGGTGCCAGGGCCGGCGCTTCGGAAGAATCTTCGGACAGGGATTTCAGGTAATTTTCGACAAGCTTGGAAAGGCTGATGCGCCTGGCGGCGGCATAGGACTTCGCCCTGCCGATAATGTTTTTATTTACGTTCAATGTAAGTTTTGAATTCATCCTTCCTCCTGTTACGTAATAATATATAAATACTCTACGTAACTGTCAACAAGTATTTGATGCCCGGGAAAACACGTCGCCAGTACGCTCAATACGGTTTTCGCCATCTCATGATTGATATGCTTCCAGCCCGGTGGATTATAGGGATTATATTTACTATGCCCCGAGAGGAGGCCTGTAGATTATCGTACAACAGCGCAGGATCTACAATTTACCGCTACCCGGATTGATACGATTGAGAATCCCCTCACCCTCCAGCAGTGAGATCAACTTTTTCATTATAACCTTCGTTTCTTCCTCGAAGCTCTTAATGTTCCCGTAGGTATCGCTTCCCGCTTTGTCCACTATGTCGGTGATTCCCCGCAGTATATAGCACCGTATGTTATTCTTTTTAGCCACGTGCGCGATGGCGCTCGACTCCCAATCCCCAGCGATGGCGTTGAAGCGCTTTCGCAACTCGGGAATCCGTAAAGGATCCAGGTCCTGGTCCGCCGATACCATGGCCGACTTCCTTATGGTGCCGTCCATCTTTATATCCGGGCACTCCAGGTCGGTCGAGTAATAGTCTATCGCTTCCTCGCTGTCGCCCATCCGCTCATGGATATCGCAGGTTATCGTTTTATCCACGAGGATTATATCGCCTTTGTTTACCGCCCCATGGAATCCACCGGCGGTTCCGATATTGACGATGAGCCCGGGATTGAATGTATCGATCACATACTGCGCCGAGCCGGCGGCGTCGATCTTGCCCCAGCCCCCGTAAAAGAATACCACGGTATTCTTTCCGTATCTTTTGCTGAACCATTGCCCGTACGGCGATGTACGATAATCCGGATTTTCCGATTTCTTTATTTCTTTAAAGGCTTTCCATTCCGCGTTCGCCGAAATAATGACGACAACGTCGGCATGCCTGCCGCACGCCGTTAAAAGGGACAGCATGATCAGAAAGACCGCCGGTTTTTTCATTTGATATCCTCGCCATGGGTCGTGCCGTGGCTCGTTTCCCTTAAGCAGCAAGGATTATTTTTAAGCTGTGGATAGATGTGCTTACGAATCCTGTCGTATGTCTTGATTTTTCTATTTTTGCCGATACCATCGAGGTCATTGATAAACCGGTTCGTTCCGAATATCCTGAAATCAGGCAAAACGCCCCCTCTTTTTGCGAGCGTCTTCACTTCCTTTCTTCAAACGGTTTACCAGACCGGCGTTTTCCACAATTTCGGACATTTCAAATTCATCGACCAATTCCGATCGCTCGACATATCGCAGGGTGGCGGTTTCAATGAAATTGGAGATGGACCTGTTTTCCATTTCCGCGTGATGCCTGAATCTTTCGAGCAATGAATCGTCTATTCTCAGCGTAACGGTTTTGGGCATGGTTTTCACTCTCACTGAGGGATGAATATAATATATTACAATTGAAAGCTTTTATCAATGCTATAAAAATTATTGTTCATTTAAGGCCGTTCGACATGTTCTGCCGACAAGCGGCGTCCTGCGGCATTCCGGCTCCGCGGCCGCGGAAACCGCCTCGAACACCGCGTTTTCTTACCGCTTTTCCGGTAACGAGTCGGAATCATAAATAACGGGCATCTGCCCTTTCCATTTCTTCCACAACTCCTCGCTGCCAATCAATTCTGCCATAAAGTGAGCCACATTGATTCTGCTGGTTTTCCCGGGGTTGAAAACGGGGCTTCGAACGGGTGAAGGATACACGGAGTAATCGCTTACTTCATCCATATTATATAAAGTATCGGGACGGACGGCAATCCATTCCAGTTTTCGATTGCTTTGACCGATTTTTACCCGCAAGTATTCGGCCGCTTTTTCATTGTCTTTCTGCGGCGGCACCAGCAATCCGATAATCCCAAGCACGCATTTTTCTGCCGGAGACGGTGATTCGCCAAGATCCCTGTTTCTGTGCCCGGTTGTATTCATAAGAATATACTTCATCGCCTTTTTTGATTCGCTTTCCTCGACGGCGGTACAGATCAGTACAGTTGCATCCGTGACGAGCCTGAAGGGAGGTCCGAATATTCCTCTCAGCGTCAGGTTATGCCCGAGACAGGAGATCACGGCGTCGCATCCCTCGAGGTATTCCGCCATCTCGCTCCTGCTTATTCTTAAAATATTGCCGACCGTTATAATGGATACATTTTCGTGAGACCGGACTGCCTCCGGCAGTTTTTCCAGGAAACGGACGATCGCTTTTACCCGCTCCCCGCGATCCAGCAATTGTTTTACGACAAGTTTTCCCGTCGCGCCGGTCGCCCCCAGAACCAGAACCGTCATATATTCACCCGTTTTGAATTTTGACTTGTTATGTAACTGACAAAAATGTCGCGAGGAGGCCGCAGGCCGACGTGGCGATCTCAACATCCGATACGTTGATTCATGGAACTCCGTATGTCAAGAGATTGCGCTGGCCAGGAAGGCCGAGTGCCGCGGAGCATACGGATGTGCGTGAGTGGCCCCTCAAAAAGAAACCCCCGCGGCCGCGAATTTCCCCTTGACGGCGCGCCATTTTTCCCGATTGTAGCATGCCATGGCAACGACCCGATCGAACGATACCGACAGACGCCTCGGCCTG